>CALFPI010000373.1 GCA_937919035.1 uncultured Gemmatimonadaceae bacterium | reverse complement strand
ATCCGGGCCCTCAGCCGCATAGGGGCCCCTGTAGTACGCCGCCGTGTCGTATGCCCTTTGCACGGCAACGGTAGCGTTGCTGCTGTCGACCAGACCTGTCAGGGCCTCGACCAGTTCCAGCTTCAGCGCTTCGTATTCTGCGCCGGGTGCAACGATCCCTTGCCCTTCGCGGCCGCGCAGATTGACGTACAGGCCGCTGAGACCCAGCGCGTAGGCCCGGGTGCGTGACCAATCGACATCGGCCATCCACGGGCGACCTGTGACACCTTCTTTGAGCTTGAGATACCCCCTCTCACACAACCAGGCATTGAGATCGACACCACGGCGGAACGAGCAGAAACCATGATCGGAGAGCACGAGCAGGACATCATCCTCATGCAACTGTTCCAAGACCCGGCCCACCGTGTCATCGGCTCGTTGATAGGCCTCGTCGATCGCCTGTGGGTGCATACTGGCCACTGTGCGGTTTGCCGGATGATCGGCCTCGCGTGTCCGGTAGAACATGTGCTGGACTCGATCCGAGCCATCAAAGACGCAGGTCACAACGCCATCCCGGCATCGTTGCAGCGATTCCAGCAGCATGGCTTCCCGTTCGCAGTGCAGCGATTCGACCTGGGCGAGAAAGGCTGCTTCGTCGATGACACCCGTGTTGAGCGCATCCGTGTCTTCCACCAGACCCACCGTGGCGAAGGGGCCGATCTGACGCGCCAGATACTCGGCGAATGGCGCCGGGTGTGACACCGGCATCACCGGCCGCAGCGGATCGATCTGCAGGGCCGTGACGTACAGTGACGGCGGATCTGCACACAGCAGACGCATCCGACAGATGCCATACACCTGCTGACGACCGCTGCCAAAGGTGACGGGCAGCCACGCCGAGTCAGTTGCAAGAGCCAGATCAAAGGCGCTGGCTCCGACTTCGATACGTGCGCCGGCGTCCTTTGGGATGATCGTCACAGACACACTCAATATCTGCCCGGGATGCTCGGGATCCACGGGCCCTGGCAGACGGCCGACAAAGCCGGCGTCCTGTGCTTCGAGCCATACCTGCATGGGACCGCTGGTTTCTACCGGCTTGGCACCCGCCGACATCAGCGTAGCCTCGCCCTGAGTGCCGCGCAGATCCGGCGTCGACATCCCCGACAGCAGCAGGCCGCGGAACGGCTCCGGCGGCCAGGTGATCGGTACGCGAAGAATGATGCTGAACACCCGGTGGTCGGCCAGCACTTCCCAGAACGGCCGGCTGCGGCGTTTGCTGCGCAACACAGGAGCCGTGCGCCGGAAACGACGCCGGCGACCGGGCAAAATCTCCGCCGACGCCAGCACCGGCTGGTAGGTCTGCGGGTCGCGTGCGATGAAGTCGAAAATCGCGTGCCCCGATGGATCCACACCTGTGGCGAAGGAGGGCCAGGCGGCAGGCGTGATCGCCGGCAGCACCGTGCGCAGATCATGGTGACTGCCTTGTTGGGCCAGCCGTTGCAGGTTGGGCAGTTGGCCCGCAGCCAGCAACTGCCGGGTGATGCCCGCATCCAGACCATCGAAGCCCAACACGACAACGCGGCGGGTCCGAGCCCGGCGCCGGCGGGAACGATCCCGCAGGAAGTGGCAGGCGAAACGGAAGGGGAACAAGAGCGCCGCGATCGAGGCCAGACCGAACAGGGCAATGCCCCACATGCCGCCGGCGATGGCGAGCCCCGCACCGGGGCCAACGTAGGCCTCGACAGCATCGCCGGACATCAGCCCGAGGGCTGCGGCGACGATCAGGGGCGGCGGCAGGCGCCCCGCGCGGGACGAAAGACAACTCACTGCCAGCCGCGCACCATGTAACACTGCAGCACGCCGGATTCGTCGGAATTGAAGAATCCCGTGCGCCCGTCGGGTGACAGAAACGGATGGATATGGGTGCCCTTGGCCCAGGACGAACCGGGGTTCAGCAGATAGGTCCAGTCGTCGATGGGCGCCGTCTCATCTGCGGGCAGGGATCCGAGCCAGAGCGCACCGCCACCATCCTGCGGGCCGCTGTCGGTGATCAAGCGATCGCCGGCAGCATCGGTGGCGAAATGAAAGAAGTCGGGCTGTGGATGGCTGCGCGACAGATCGTTACGCACACCGCCCGGCGTATGCAGTCCTTCGTGCCCGACGTGGGCCACGGCGCGTGCTTCGATCAGTTCGGCACAGCGGGGCTCGCGCTTGCCCGTACTTGTGAGGGCCCGTTCGCTGGTCCCGATCCAGCATTGATGCCCCTGGCAGAACTCGTTGCCATCCCGCCCCCAGGGCAGATCCCGCAGGTTGCTGCCGTCATCGGCGATCACGTGAATGTCGGCGCCATGGCCCCCGGTGAGGCGGGTGAACTGCCCGCTGGCGTCGCACTCGTTGCCGTGGTTCTCCTGCACCAGCAGATCCCGTGTCGCCGCGGAATCCTTCGAGCGGCTGTACTGTGGGTGGACGTTGCACCAGGAGGCCCCCTGCAGAATCAGCTCGACGTGACCTGTGCCCAGATCGAAGACCAGCAACCCCCAGGGCGCGCTCTGCTGGCTGCCATCCCCGAGAAACCCGGAGAGCGCCAGCCTGGCGCCGTCCGCTGAGATCGTTGACAGGGGATAGGGCCGCGAGAATGGACCGGGCGCATCGGGCAGGACCGTGTCGATGACGGCGACATCCTCACGTTGCGTGCCATCCAAGCGCACACGCCGCAGCGTCAGTCGCCCTCCCGTGCCGGGCTCGGTGGCGTTAACGAAATAGTAGAGCAGATCACCCGCCGGGGTGATGGATGGGGCCGTCGCCCCCAGTTCGGTAGTGATCGGTGTCAGTTCGCCACCGGCCTCCAGATCGCAGAGCAGATAGCGATGCTTGGGATCCTTTGGGTCGGAGCCATGGGGGTGCGCGGAGCGGTGTACGACCAGGCGACGGGAGTCGGGCGTGAAGATCTGTGCCTCCATATAGATATGGGAGGAGGGCAGATCCTCTGTCGTCAGTTGGAACACCTCGAGTCCGTTGGGGCTGTCTGTATGCAGCAGATCCGCTCGCTCACGCATTTCCACCTCCTGATTGGTTGCGATCCAAACTGGTACGCCGATCCCCCCACCGCAACCGGCGGTTGCCCGGCAACATGCCCTTCGCCAAGTTGTCCCTGTGACAATCCCGCAACACGATCGTGAGGAACGCCTGTGAAAGCTCCAGCCATCATCTTCAGCGCGCCCGGGCAGGTTGGGATCGAGGACATCGTCATGCCGGATCCGGGACCGGGTGAAGTGCAGATCCATACCCGGTATTCCAGCATCAGCTCCGGCACGGAAGGCTGGGCCCTGCACAACCGATTCACCTGGGCGCCGACGATCTACCCCTGCGTGCCGGGCTATCAACGGGTTGGCACGGTCAGTGCCCTCGGTGCCGATGTAGTGGGCCTGCAGGAAGGCGACACCGTCATGGCCACATCGGGGTGCTGGAAGACCACGCCGGTACCCTTCTGGGGCGCCCACGCCGCCGTCGGCAATACGGCGGTGGGCAATGTCTACCCACTGCCGGAGGGTGTGGACCCCGTCGATGCCGCCGCCATGGTGGTGATTCAGGTGGGCTACAACGCTGCCTACCGTGCCGCCCTGCAACCGGGAGACTGGGTCGTCGTCTATGGCGACGGTGTCATCGGCCAGTTCGGCGCACAGGCGGCCCGATCCCGCGGAGCCCGCACGATCCTCGTCGGGCATCGCGACGAACGCCTTGCCGCCGCCGCGCAACACAGCGCCGATCACGCCCTGCACGACGGCCCCGATACGGTCGAACAGATACGGGCACTCACAGGCGACATGCACGTGCCCGTCATCATCGACACGGTCCAGCAGCGGTCCTGTCAGGAATCGTACCTGCCGCTGCTGCGCCAGGGCAAAGGCCAGATCGTCTACTCGGGGTTCTCGCCGGAAGAGCCCTGGGCGAGCATGACGGCTCTGCACAGGCTGGAACTGACGACACACTACATCCAGGGCATCCAGCGGGACCGTATGGAGGCGACCCTCGCCCTGCTGGCGGAGCAGAAACTGGCCATGGCGCCCCTGGTGACACACCGTGTCGCCATCGACCAGGCGCAGGCGATGTACCGCATGATCGATGAGCGCTCCGAGCCCTTCCTCGGGATCCTCTTCGAGTGGTAAGGCCTGTTGCCGTCGTCACCGGTGCGGACCGGGGCCTGGGTCTGGCGCTGGCTGACGGCCTGGCCAGGGAGGGCTGGCGCGTATTTGCCGGACGTTTTCTGCCGGACTGGCCGGATCTCGATGACCTGGTGGCGCAGCATCCGGAAACCGTCACCGCCGTACCGCTGGATGTGTCCTGTATCGATTCGTTGACAGCGGCGGCGGCCACGATTCGACAACACACGAGCCACGTGGATCTGCTCATCAGCAACGCCGGCGTCAATTCCGCGTCGCGGACGCAGAACATCCGTGAGGGTCTCGACTACGCCGAGATGCATCGCCTGTATGACATCAACGCCCTCGGTGCCCTGCGCGCCGTCGAAGCCCTGCTGCCATTGCTGGAAGCGGGCCAGATGAAGCGACTCTGTTTCGTCTCCTCGGAGGCGGCCAGCATCACCCGGGCGCATCGCGAGGCGTGGCACTGCTACTGCATGTCAAAGGCGGCGCTGAACATGGGGGTGCGCCTGTTGCACAACCATCTGCGCCGGGACGACTTCTGTTTCCGCCTCTACCACCCGGGCTGGATCCGTTCCTGGATCGGCGGCACCGAGGTACAGTCGGAACAAGGTGGTCAGGAACCGGCGGCGGC
>CALFPI010000372.1 GCA_937919035.1 uncultured Gemmatimonadaceae bacterium | reverse complement strand
GACCTCGATGAGAATGCGGATCACACGATTGGCGTGCAGTTGACAGGTGCGGGCCAGATCGAGTTCACCCGCGTCGAAAGCGCGACGCATCTCCAGATAGATCTTCGGCATGATGTTGTACGTGGTGCCGATGGCGGCATCTGCACCCATACACATGGCGGGCAGGGCCATCTCATCGGGGCCACTGATGGCGTTGATGCGCCCACCGGAGCGGTCGATGAGCTGGCCGAAGAGATACAGATTGGTGTCAGTGAACTTGATGCCGGCGAAGTGGGGCACCGATCCCATAGCGTCAAGAAAGGTGTCTGCCGTCGCGGCTTTGTCGGCTTCGCCCTGCAGCCAGTAGACATAGAATGGCAATTCGGTTGCCTGGCCGATGGCCCGATAATGGGCGACCGCCGCGTCGAGATCGTTGGGTCTGTCGATAGGTGCTACGGAAGCGACGGCATCGATACCCTCGATATGCGCCGCGTGCTGCGCCAGTTCCACGGCATCTTCCGTGGGGCAGGCGCCGACCTGCAGAATGATGGGAACCTGTCCAGCGACCTCGTCCGCGACAACCTCGGCGACATTCATGCGCTCCGGCACGGACATGCCTTTGCCCTCGCCCGTGCCACCACAGACGAAGAAGCCCTGGGAGCCGACGTCGAGCAGTACGCGTGTCAAGGCGCGCTGGCGGTTCGCGTCGATCTCCTGACCGTCGTCACTGAAGGCGGTGCACAGGGCTGGCAGAATGCCGCGGGCCAGTTTGTCGCTCATTGGGTCACCTCGGGAAAGATGATGGGCGAACGTTGGCCGACGTACGGGGGGCGCAGCAGATCCCGCTGCAGATCGGTGCGGGCCAGATCCCGCAGCGGCTGCAGGTTTTCTGGCGGACCCCAGGTCGAGTATCCCGGAGAATATTTGTACAGCAGCGACCGTCGTCGTTGTTTCGACGTCCACTTCCGGGTGCCGTGCACAAGGGCTTCGGTGAAGATCAGCATATCCCCGGCCTTGAGGCTGGGATTGACGACGAGGTGACTGTCCACGGGTGGCTTGTAGGAGTTGAGCGAGGCTTTGTGGCTCCCGGGAACACAGATGAAGCCGCCGTCGCCAGGGTTGACGTCCTCGAGGGCGTACATGATGACGATGAGGCCGTTCCACATCTTACCGTAGGCCCATTGATACTGGTGCTCGCCCTGATCGGTGCGCAGACCCCCATGGAGATTGTCATGGACGACGGAGTCCGCCTCCAGCTTGATGCCGTAGGCGTGGTCGAGGCGCAACCAGTCGCCAATGATGGTGCGCATGATGTGCAGCGTACGGGGGTGGGCCATCAACTCCAGGAAGATCGGATCCCACTCCATGAAGCCGAAGTGATCCTTGCTGTCAGCCGTGAAATTCGCATCGAGGATGCTGTTGATCTGCCCAAGGTCCGCCGCTGGGATCAGATTGCGGCAGACGATGTATCCATTGAGATCAAATTCGTAGATTTCCGCTTCGGTCATGCGCTTTTGCTTTCATCCTTGCTGGGACTGACGATTGTATCTAGCGTGTGCGGGCCCGGAATATCTGTCCGAACCTACCCCTCCGTCAACGCAGGTCCTATGAAGCGCTTTGCCATCCTTCTCACGTTGCTGTTGGCCGTCGCCGCGGTGGCTCAACAATCTGGTCTGGGCGTCGGACCCTTTGCCGGCAGCGCCATCGGCATGTCAGCCAAAGGCTGGGTGGACGACCAGTACGCCCTGGCCGCCGGCATTGGCGTGTCGGTCGAGCATGACAATTCGATGCAACT
>CALFPI010000371.1 GCA_937919035.1 uncultured Gemmatimonadaceae bacterium | reverse complement strand
ACATGAATGGGGATGGCTGCCAGGACATCCTCTTCACCGACGCCGAGATCCCGGGCGGCAAGATCTGGTGGATGGAGAATATCGACGGCGACGGGCGCCGATGGCTGCGCCACGAGCTGCCACAGAGCGCCGGACCCCGGCGCGGCGCCTACCACTCCCTGCAGGTTGTCGATATCGATGGTGACGGGGATCTCGACGTAATCTCCGCTGAGATGGAGGCTGTCGGTGGCGACGCGCCGCCGCGCTGGTACATCTGGGAGAACGTCGACGGCAAGGGCGGCGACTGGCAGGAACACGTGATCCTCGACGCCAACCTTGGTGGCCACGAGATCGTTGTGGGCGACGTGACAGGCAACGGCAAGCTCGACATCATCGGCAAGCCGTGGAACGCAGCCGAGGGCAACGCCGTTGGCGGCAGGATGTTTGTGGTGTTCCTGGAGGCGCTCTGATCCGCGCCCGCCGGGCGGGCTAGCGAGTCTTCTTGATCTGACTCCACGTCGATGGCCGCACGGCCGTGGCGCCGTCGACCTGCAGTTCCACCGGTGGCAGGTCGACGTTGGCGGGTCCGGCGAGGCAGCGTCCCCGTTGATCGAAGGTGCTGTTGTGGCACGGGCACAATAGAATGCCGTTTTCGTCGGGCAGGTCCGCGATGCAACCGCGGTGCGGGCAGGTGGAGGTGTAGGCGACGAACTCCTCCTCCGACAGGCGTACGACGATGACGGGGTCGAAGGATCCTTGCGGTACGACGCGGATCGCGCCACCTACTTTGTGCAGAGCCTCGTACCGCGGGTCTGCAAGTCGATCGTCAGCTGGACCTGCGCCTCGGCGTCATCCCCTCGTTGTCGCTGTCAACCATACAGGATGCCCGGCTGCAAGGGAAGGCGGCGGAGCAGGCGCACAGGATCGGCACAACGCATCTGTAGGAGCAAAGCAAGAGACCCCCCCCATATTCCGGGCCCTGGAGCCCGCAGGGCCCATAAGCCCGAATTCTACAATGCTGAATCCTTAACAGGGCACTAACAGAAGGATCGTGATGCGTCATGCGTGAACTCCTCATCCTGAGTGTTGGACCACACGCCTGCGAGATGGCGGATCTCGTGACGCAGATCAACGCCGAGGAGCCGACGTGGAATCTGCTTGGATTTCTTGTGCCTGACACAGAGGCGGCGCTGGTGGGTTCGCGGCCCGTTGGTGCGTTTGCTGTCGTGGGGACCTATGCAGATCTGCACCAGTATCCGCAGGCGCACCTGGGTTGGGCCTTTGACTGCGGCTTTCCTGACTTTCCGGCAGAACGGGTGGCGACCCTCGTGGCGCCCAGCGCGTTTGTCGCCTCAACTGCCACCATCGGCAAAGGGTGCGTGATCTACCCGAACTGCTTCATCGGTCACAACACACGCCTTGGGGATCGGGTCTTCATGCTCGCCGGATCCGTCATCAACCACGATGTCGTCATCGAAGCGGATGTGACGATCGCCACGCACGTCGCCATCGCCGGCTCCGTGCACGTGGAGGCGGGCTGCTATCTGGGGCAGTCGAGTACGGTGCGTCAGCTGCAACGTATTGGCGCGGGAAGTCTGCTTGGCATGGGAGCCGTTGTTGTCGCCGACGTGCCTGCCCATGCCGTCATGGTCGGCAATCCGGCGCGTCAACTACGGCAGAACGCCCCGCGCTGAGACGGCCTTCCGGACGACCCGCCAGGCAGTCCCAGGTGCCCATTCAAGAATTTTCGCCTACCGACCGATAGGGATGGTGCGGGTAGTACCGGTCTCCCCGACCGGTTCGCGGGCCCCTGGCTCGCCCACCATTCACAGGAGCACAGCACGTGCGTATCGAAAGCTCTACGATCGCCTTGTCGTCGCAGCATGCGTCGACACAGACCCATACACGGCAGGAGAGGCTGACGGCAGGTATCGTCACCGGTGCCTGGAACGACGACATCTCCGCAACCGACGCACAGGATGTGCGGCAACGGGAGCGTACGCTGACGACAGCGGGCGCCACTTCCACCAGAAGCCTGCTGGAGGAGTATCTCGGGCCCCTGACTGCGGGCGCCGCAAGACAGCGGGCCTCACAGCCGACACAAGAACTCCGGCAGACCATCTCGTCCGCCCCCGAAGACCTCCGTCAGAGGCTGGACGCCATGGGGCCAGGCACAGCGACACCATCCGGATCCGAGTTGATGCAGCAGGTGTTGTCGTCGCTGCAACTGGACGGCATGGAGATGCTGGGGCAGATCAATGGGCTGTCGACAGGTGATACGGGACTATCAGTCCTCGCCGAGGGGCAGGCCGTCCAGACACCCGCAGCCGACCAGCTGAAGATGGACCTGATCCGTACCACGGTGGAGGCGTTTACGGGACGCAAGCTGGAGTTGCTGCATCTGGCCGATCTGGAACTCGGTGGCAGTGCCAGTGCCGCCGGCATGTACAGGGGCGATGCCTCTCAGGCACCTGATAAGAGTGATGAGGCAGAAGAGGCAGCGCCCGAGCCGCGCTTCGGCCTGCACTACACGCTGCACGAGACCCGCACGGAACGAGAGACGACGAGTTTCCAGGCGCGGGGCGTAGTACAGACGGCGGACGGGCGGGCCATCGACATTGACGTGAGCCTGACGATGGACCGCCAGTTCGTGCAGGAGACGTCGGCTGAAGTCCGCGTCGGTGCCGCCCTGCAGGATCCCCTGGTGGTCAACTTTGGCGGCACCGCAGCCGAGTTGACACAGCGCACATTCGCCTTCGACCTGGATGCCGACGGCGCAGCCGAGCAGATCCACTTTGTCGGCCCGGGCAGCGGCTTTCTGGCGTGGGATCGAAATGGCAGCGGCACCGTCGACGATGGCTCGGAGTTGTTCGGGCCGGCGACGGGGCAGGGATTCACGGAGTTGGCCGCCCACGATGATGATGGCAATGGCTTCATCGATGAAGGGGACGGCATCTACGGCCAGTTGCGCATCTGGGAAAAGGATGAAGCTGGCACGGATCGGCTGGTGGCGTTGCAGTCGAAGGGTGTGGGGGCCATCTACCTGGGATCGGCAGCAACACCTTTTGCGGTGAAGGATGCCGAAGGGGCTCTACAGGGCG
>CALFPI010000370.1 GCA_937919035.1 uncultured Gemmatimonadaceae bacterium | reverse complement strand
AGCCTGAGTCTCTTCGCACGCGGTCAGGAGCGGCTCAGCGACATTGGCTACACCCACACCCGCCACCGCGCCTGGACGCTGACGACGTTGTCCCACAACACGGTCACCGTTGATGGCCAGGACCAGTTCATGGGCTCGAAGGAGGCCCCGTCGGATGGTGCCCTGCGGCTGTTTGTCCCCGGTGACGATGATCTGCTGGCCGCTGTCGAAGCCGGCGGCGAGCGTGCCTATCCGGGGCTCGTTGATGTCTACCGGCGCATGTTGCTGCTGGTTGGTGCTGACGATGACGGCTACGTGGTGGATCTGTTTCACGTCGTCGGTGGCTCGCGCCACGAATACGTCCTGCTGGGCGACGCCGATCACGAGGGCGCATTGACGCACGATCTGGCCACGCAGCCCTATGGTGCGATGCTGCTGCCCGAAGGTGTTTCGGTGAACTGGCCTACGGGGGAGAGTGTGCCCGGCGCTGCGGAGGGGCACAACCTGGGGTATGCCTACATCAGCGATGTGCAGCAAGTCAGCCTCGATGGCCCCTGGCAGGCGACCTTCACCAGTGGCGCGCCCGTTGTCGGAGGCGTGCGGGTACATGGTGTGGGAGCCGCAATGCAACCGGTGCCCGGCCATGGCGATGTGCTGTTCACCGCCCGGGCGCCGTCGATCCGCCAGGCCCTGGAGGATGATGCGGCGCTGGCGCAGTATGATCTGCCCATGCTCGTGCTGCGGCGTGACGCGACCCCGGGCGCAACACTGGCGAGCACTTTTGTCAGTGTCCTCGAGAGTTACGGCGCCGCGGGGCCGTTCATCGACCGTGTCGAACGCCTGTCCGTTGAGACCACTGGAGGCGAGGGTGTTGCCGTGCGGGTGCACTGGGGCGAGAGGACCGATGTACTGCTCATCGGCAGCGCCCCGGAGATGACGATGCAGACCAACGGTGTGCGGCTGCAGGGGCGACTGGGGTTTGTCCGCATGCGTGGGGATGTCGTCGAGCAGATGCGCCTGCTGGGTGGCACATCCCTGCGGGTCGGCGGCCATGAACTGCAGGGTCATGGCGTCGTGCGCGGCCGGGTCATGGCAACCCAACGCCGTGAGGCGGGACAGGCGGCCGATGCCCTGGTCACGGATCTGCCCCTGGCATCGTTGCCGGTGGTAACAGGGCTCTGGGCGATCGTCATCGACGGCGCCGGCTTCCATCATGGCCACCAGATCATCGGCGCCACAGCTGCCGATGACGGCGGGGCGGTACTGCAGTTGGCCGAGGACCCGGGATACGATGTCACCGTGGACGGTGGTCGACAGGTCTATTTCCCGGGACGCCGGTGGCAGGGTGAGACCGCCATCGAAATCACAACGCTCGCAAGCTGGTCGACCGATGCAGTGCATTGATGGCCGGACTCAACGGCGTAGACGAGACCGGTTCCATACAGAGGCCACACAACCAGGGCAGCGATCTGCACGGTAACAAAAGAGCTCTACGTCGCCCATACCCAGCCACGCGTCGGCACCAGCGTCAGCATGAGCTACATCGGCCAGGGGCTGCGGCGTCAGGAGACCCATGCACGCGTGGCCTCCAGCGACTGGAGCGATCACGTGCGTCGTCGTCGGTCCGATGACAACGGCCGTACCTGGTCGAGTTGGCAACAGGTCTACGAAGAGGCGCCCACGCTGAATGGCTTCACGCAATCCGGCGGCCCCAGCCAGGATGGCACGGGTCCCCTGGATCCCGTGTCCGGGCGATTGATCAAACCGGTTTTCCAGCGCGTCATCCGCGGCGAGCCGCGAGAAGCGATGCATCTGTTGTGGCAGGGCGACCGGCGCTTCTGCGACCACGGCTTCTACCAGTTGTCTGACGACGATGGTGAGAGCTGGGGCGAAGCCCACATGCTCAAGTACGAAGCGGGGCCCGACTTCGACCCACAGGATTGGGGCGCTGCCGACTTCTTTCGCAGCAACGAGATGTACATCGGCGGGGCTGCGGTCCTGGCCAACGGCACCGTCGCCATCAGCGCCACAATCCCGGTTCCGTGCCGCGATGCCGAGGATGAAAAGGTGCCATCCGTCTTTCCCAACGATTACCGCGAAGGCTGTGTCGCCGGTGCCCTCTGTTTTGTCGGCCGGTGGGACGCGGATCTCAACAACTACCGCTGGCAGACGTCGACGCCCATGTTCCTGCCCCGCCGCCAATCGACGCGCGGCCTGGTCGAACTGGACCTGACGCAACTCCAGGACGGTCGTCTGCTGCTGCTGATGCGTGGCTCCAACACCGGGCTCGACCCGCTCGAATGTCCCAGCCGCCGTTGGTACGCAATCTCCGAGGATGGCGGCTTGAGCTGGGGGCCGGTGACGGATATGCGCTGGGACACCGGTGCAACCCTCTACTCCCCAGCTTCCATCGCCCACACCTTCCGTAGCCATCGCACGGGCAAACTCTACTGGGTGGGCAACATTCCCGAGGTGCCACCGGTGGGCAATTCCCCGCGGTATCCCCTGCAGATCGTCGAGATCGACGAAACTGCCGCCGTGCCGTCCTTCAAGCGCGACACCCTGACGACGATCGATGATCGCGATCCGGCACGAGACTCCGAGCACCTGCAGGTATCAAACTTCAGTGTCGTTGATGATCGCGACAGCGGCCGGGTCGAGATCTACCTGATCCGCCTGGGCGAACGGGGTGGCGGCGATGATGTCTGGACCGCCGATGCCTGTCGTTACTTGCTCGAGCTTCACGCAACGGAGGTTTGAATGGGCCGCGACGGAGAGGTAGCGCCACGGTCTGAAACCGTCTGCCAGTTTGGCGCCAGCGCCGGCTTCACGGGCTGGTCAGTTGGCGAAGTACGTGTCGCCCTCCCACACCATTGCTCGGGCCACGTCGTCGTTCAGTTCAACGCCGATACCGGGCCGCTCGGACACGTACATCCAGCCATCACGGATGAAGGGCCCGTCTCCGGTGCACAGATCCTCCCACCAGGAGATCTCCCGGCCATGGAACTCGAGCACGAGAAAGTTGGGCACCGCAGCCAGTACGTGGCACGCCGCCATCATGCCCAGGGGCGATGACACGTTGTGCGGCGCAATAGGGATGTAATTCGCTTCGGCCATTTCGGCGATGCGTTTGCCTTCGGCGATGCCCCCCGCCTTGGCCAGGTCCGGCATGATGACGTCCACTGCCTTGCGCTCCAGCATCTGCATGAAATCGAAGCGGGTATAGTGATTCTCTCCCGTGCAGATCACCGTGCTCGTCGATGCCCGAACCTGTGCCAGCGCATCAAGATTTTCCGCCGGTAGCGGTTCCTCGAGCCACATCAGGCGCAGCGGCTCCACCGCCTTGGCCAGGGTGATCGCCGATGGCAGATCGAATTGTCCATGACAGTCGATGGCAAGGTCGATATCCCAACCGATCGCCTCTCGTGTCGCCGAGATCAGATCGATGATGTGGGTCATCTCCCGGGCTCCGACGCTGTAGTTCACCGGATCGAGTTGGGCCCCGCTCTTGTGGTCGACATCAAACTTTACGGCGCTGTAGCCCT
>CALFPI010000369.1 GCA_937919035.1 uncultured Gemmatimonadaceae bacterium | reverse complement strand
AAAGGAAGTGGTTTGTGTTGTCGAGAAACTGCCCAATTACCTCACGCATCTGACGGCCGTCGCCGGGCTGCCATGGCGGACGAAATACGCCGACACCTGGGGGCACAGCGTCGATCTCGAGAGTCATCAGATTCTCCAGCGGCACGCCCCGATGCTGCAATGGGGTTACGGTGTCACCGGGGATCTGGCCCCATTTTTTGTGCTCCTGCCCGCCTACCTGCCTCTGAGTGACGAATTCGATCTGTTTGAATACATGCGCGCGGTGGATGAAGCCATGCGTCTGCGCCGATATGACCCCATCCGCGACCTGTATCCGAAGGAGCAGGCGCGCCTGTCGTGGTGGCTGTTCGATTTCGAGGGGTTCTTCTATAGCCGGTCGCAGGTGTATGAGACCTACCTGCGTGCCGTACGACAGCTCGTCCATGTCTTTGAGCACAACTACCAGGCATGGGAAGAGGATGTCTGGCGCAATGTTGAACTGGATCTGGATATCACGGCGGATGAGACCAATGGTCGGCTCTGGTCTCTGGATCTGCTGGATACTTGGGAGGACATGACGGGTGAGCGGTTTCGTGGCAACCGCTACGAGGTCGTGCTGACGGCCGCTCCCGCCGGCACAGGGATCACCAGCATCGGCTATCACCGCAGTCTGCTGTCGGTCGATATGGATCGCGAACGCATGCTGGGGCTCATCGTCCACGAAGTTGGTACGCACCTGCTGGTGGGGCTCTATCAGGAAATGTCGAAGCGGGATCTTGCTGCGGGCGAGATGGACTGGACGACGTACGCTGCCTACGCTGGCCTGACCGCGTACTATACCCGCCTGATCCTGCCTGAATTCGAGACGGAAATCGAGAACGATGTCGAGATCTTTGTCGGGATCTACCGGCAGTTAGCCGACGAAGAACCTCAGGCCGGTGCGCGCCGACTGATGGAGCGGGCGCTGATCGTGAAGCGCTCCGGGTGGTGACGCCATGTGCCGGAACCTGTTGTTGGCACTCACAGGTGTGATCCTAATGCAAACGACGACCCAGGCTCAGAGTCAGGCAGGCCGCATCCGGCCCTGGCCTGAAAACCCGCACTTCTGGCAGTATCACGGCGAGCCGGTCTGGCTGCTGGGCGGCACGGTGAAAGACAATCTGTTCCAGATCCCGGATCTTGAGGCGCACCTCGATCTGCTGTTGGCTGCCGGTGGCAATTACATCCGCAACACGATGTCGGATCGGCCCGATCAGGGCTTCGAGATCAAAGCCTACGCCAGGGACGACGCTGGACGCTACGACCTGACCCGCTGGAACGAGGTATACTGGCAGCGTTTTGCGCGGATGCTGCAGTTGACGGCAGCACGTGGCATCATCGTGCAGATCGAGTTATGGGATCGTTTCGATCACAGCCAGGCCAATTGGCAGGCAGACCCCTTTCATCCGAAGAACAACGTCAACTACAGCCACGAGACATCCCTGTTGGCCGCCGAGTATCCCGACCATCCAGGTGCCAATCGGCAGCCCTTCTTCTACACGGTACCGGACCTGCAGGACAACCGGATTGTGCTGGACTTTCAGCACGCCTTCATCGAAAAGGTGCTGTCGATCTCCCTGCCATTTGATCACGTCCTCTACTGCATGGACAACGAAACATCAGGGGACCCGGCCTGGGGGCGCTACTGGGCTTACTACGTCCGGGAGCGGGCGGCCCGTGCCGGTGTCGAGGTGCACATGACCGAAATGTGGGACAACTGGGATGTGCGCCACGAGACACACCGGCCGACGTTTGATCATGCTGAACTCTACACGTTCGTGGATATCGCGCAGAACTCACACAACCCCGGCGAAACGAACTGGGATCGGGCCCAGTGGGTGCGTGCCTATCTGGCTGATCATCCGCGACCGATGAACTCGACCAAGATCTACGGCGCGGACACGTCCAAGTGGACGAATCGAGGCATTGACACCGAACACGCCCAGCAGACGTTCTGGCGCAACCTCATTGGTGGGTTGGCTTCCAGCCGCTTCCACCGGCCACCCTCGGGTCTGGGGCTGAGCGATCTGGCGCAAGCGAATCTGCGCAGTGCGCGCCTGTTCGCCTCCCGTTTTGATCTGTTTCATGCCGAACCCGATGCAGATCATCACCTGCTGCAGGATCGTGGTACGAACGAAGCCTACCTGACCCGTGTGCCGGGTCGCCAGTATGCCGTCTACTTCCCCCAGGGCGGCCAGGTCGGTCTGGATCTGGTTGCTATTGCAGGTGGGCCGTGGAGCGTGGTCCTGCTTGATATCGCCGCCAGTTGCTGGGTCGAGGCCGCGACAGGCCGGATCCCAGGCGGCGCGGTGATCCCCCTGCTCACGCCTCCGGGACCCCATGTTGCGCTTGTCACTCTGGCGGGATCGTGAGTCCGAAGATGGGCCGACCGAACATCCTGTGGATCTCGCTGGAGGATACAAGCCCGCGTTTCGGCTGTTACGGGGACGAGGTAGCGCGCACGCCCAACATCGATCGCCTTGCCGCAGCCGGGTGCATCTATCCGCGGGCTTTTTCCGTCGCCGGTGTGTGCGCCCCGAGCCGGTCGGCCATCATTACCGGTATGTATCCGACGTCGATCGGGACGCATCACATGCGCACGGCACACACTGTGGATCCCAAGCGACCGTTACCCTACTCGGCCTGTCCGCCACCGCACGTGAAATGCTTCACCGAGTATCTGCGACACGCCGGATACTACTGCACGAACAATGCCAAGACAGACTACCAGTTCTCGCCGCCCCTAACGGCCTGGGATGAACTGGGCCCGACGGCGCACTGGCGCAACCGGCCCGATCACATGCCCTTCTTTGCTGTCTTCAATCCCACGGTGACCCACGAGAGTGGCATGTGGGAGGAACGGCATGAGGCACGCCCGACCCGGACTGCTATCGACGCAGTGGAACTGCCACCGTATCTACCCAATACCGAGCCCTGTCGACGGGCGCTGGCACGCCACTATGACAACGTCGAAACAGCCGACGAGCGGGTCGGCGAAGTGCTCGATCAACTGGCGGCGGACGGCCTGACGGATCGTACGATTGTGGTGCTCTGGAGCGACCACGGCGAAGGGCTGCCGCGGGCCAAGCGCTGGCCGTACGATGCCGGCATCCGCGTCCCGCTCATCGTGCGCTGGCCGGGGCAGGTGACCCCCGGCTCGGTGGACGAGCGCCTTGTCAGCCTCATCGATCTGGCACCGACGATGTTGTCCGTCACAGGCAGTACCTGCCCCCGCCATCTGCAGGGGCAGTCGTTCCTCGGCGCCGACAGCCCACCTCGACAGTACATCTATGCGGCACGGGATCGGCACGATGAAGCCTACGATCGCGTACGCGCCGTGCGCGACGAGCGCTACAAATATCTGCGGCACTACCATTCGGAACAGCCGTATCTGTCGTGGATTCCGTATCGCAATCGGCATCCGGTCATGGCGGCGATGTGGCGGGCGTATCTCGAGGGCACACTTACGTGGGAGCAGCAGTTGCTCTTTGCGACACCTAGGCCTGCCGAGGAGCTGTACGACA
>CALFPI010000368.1 GCA_937919035.1 uncultured Gemmatimonadaceae bacterium | reverse complement strand
CTACGAGGACTTTCCAATCCTCGTCGAGTCGTGGCGCACCTGTCTGCAGGACGAGTTCGATATGCCGGCGCTCAACCTCGTGCTGTCCGAACTCGAAACGGGCACCATCGATTGGTCCCAGACGCGCACGTCGCGGCCCAGCCCCTTTGCCGCTGCCGTCGCCTTCGGCCAGGTCAACAACTACATGTACATGGACGATGCCGCCGCAGGCCGACAGACGTCAAAACTGCGCCCGGACCTGTTGCGGGAGGTCCTCTTTGCGCCCTCCCTGCGGCCCACCGTGCCCCTCGAGATCGTCCGCAGGTTCGAGCCCAAACGGCAACGCCTGTACGAAGGCTATGCACCTACCGAAGCACGGGAACTCGTCGACTGGGTGGACGAACGACGGCTGCTCTGCTGGCCCGAATGGCAGGCCCTGGCTGCTGCCGTGGAGCGTGACTCTGCCGCCGCAGATGTTCCCGTGCCTGATTGCGGTGATCGCCTCGTTCGGATCCATGCCCCCAGCCTTGGCGCCCCACTTGTTGCGGCCCGACAGGCCCTGCCGCGGCTGGCAGCGGCCTTCCCCTGGTGGGCGGAAGCGACGGTCACACCGCTGCAGGGCGGCGAGCCCGTGGCAGTGGAACCGTTGTCCGACGAGGACGACGGCAACCCGCTGTCCGGCATCATCGCCGACTGGCTCGCCTACTATGGCCCGCTGGCCGACACCGACCTGGCCGCCGCACTGGGCCTGAGCCCGGCGCAGTTGCTGCCCATCCTCGATGAACTGATCGCCGACCAGGCGATCATCACGGGCCTGCTCGTTGATGGCGTCAGCACCGAGCAGTTGTGCGATGCGGGCAATTTTGAATCCCTGATGCGCATGACGCGGGCCGACGCGTCCCCGGATTTCCAGACATTGCCCGTGCAGCAACTGGCGCTGTTTCTCGGCGCCGCCCACGGCCTGCATGAGCCCGGCAACGGTTCCGAGGCCCTGCGTCGACGACTGGAACCGTTGCTTGGCTTCGCCGCCGCCGCGCCATTATGGGAGACCGAGATCCTGCCGGCGCGTCTGCAGTCCTTCACGTCGAGTACGCTCGATGGTGTCCTGCAGGAGAGTATGCTACGCTGGGTGGGCTGCGGCGCCCAGCGTCTCACCTTCTGCTTTGAGGCCGACCTCGACCTGTTGGGCGAGGCCGAGGCGGAGCCTGCCGTCGACACGGCAACCATACGATCGCTGTTCCCCGATCCGCACGGTCGCTACGACTTTGCTGCCCTGCAGGCCGCTAGCGGTCTCGATGCCGCTGCCCTGGTGGGCCGTCTGTGGGATGCCGTCTGGGCAGGCCGCATCACCAACGATTCTTTTGCCGCCGTGCGCCGTGGGGCGGAGCAGAAGTTCCAACCTCCGGAGGCGCCGCCCGCACCGGCCCACCGCACCTACAGCAGGCGGCCGCTGTTGTCACGACGACCCGCTGGCGGCCGCTGGCAGGGGGGCCTGATCTATCCTGGTAGTTGGCGGCTGTTGCCGGAACCCGTGCCGGCAGAGGACCCACTGGACGAAGAGGAACGCAACAAGGATCGCGTGCGTCTGCTGCTGGACCGCTACGGAGTACTCTTTCGAGAACTGACGCAGCGCGAACTGCCAGCCTTCCGCTGGCACCGCCTGTTCCGCTCCCTGCGCCTGATGGAACTGTCCGGAGAAATCCTGGCGGGGCGCTTCTTTGATGGCATCCAGGGACCGCAGTTCGCCAGCCATCGAGCCTTCCGGCAGTTGACCGGCGGACTTCCCGAAGATGCCGTGTTCTGGATCTGCGCCGTGGATCCGGCGTCGGTGTGTGGTCTCGGTCTGACCGACCTGCGCGCCACGCTGCCCCGCAGGGTCGCCAGTACGCATCTGGTCTACCATGGTGCCCGGATCGTGCTGCAGTCCGTGCGTCACGGCAGCCAGCTCACGTTCCACACTCCTGCCCACGACACCAACCTGACACGTTATCTGGCACCCCTGGATCACCTGCTGACGCGGCCCGTGAGTCCGGTGCGGCAGATCGACGTCGAGACGATCCAGGGGGAGCCCGCCTCCGGCAGTCCGTACGCCGATGTTCTGCGTACGGTCTTCGATGTACGTCGGGACCACCACAATCTGATTCTCCTGCGCCGTAGCTGACTGTTTTCTGCTCCTTGACCCCAAGCCCGTGCCTCGATCATTGGAGTGATCCCATGGAAGCAGTATCTTGGCGCTGCCTACCACCTACGAGGAGTTCTGTCGAAGCATGCAAACCACGCCAGCGCGTACCGATCTGATCCTGATCGGCGACTCGATTCGCATGGGATATGAGGCGGCCGTTCGCCAGCAGCTGGTCGACCGCAGCATCTGGAGCCCCGAGGCCAACGGCGGTGACTCGGCCAATGTCCTGCGCCATCTCGACGAGTGGGTCGTGAGACACGCACCCGCCATCGTACATCTCAACTGTGGTCTGCACGATCTCAAGAAACCCTTCGACAGCGATCGGGCCCAGGTCGAGCTCGATGACTACCGGCGCAACCTCGAGCAGATCTTCACCAGGATCCTGGCAACGGGGGCCACGCTTGTGTGGGCGACGACGACACCGGTTGACGAGGTGTTGCATCATCAGAACAAGGACTTCGACCGCTTCGCCGCCGACGTTGACCGCTACAACGCGGTCAGCCTGGAGCTGGCGGCCACAAAGAACGTCGCCGTCAACGATCTCCATGCCGTGATCGACAGCGCTGGCGCGGCGCATCTGCGGCGCGATGACGGTGTGCATTTCACCGAACCGGGCAGTAGCCTTCTCGGCGGTGCTGTGGCCGATTTCGTGCGCCCATTGCTGACCCATCCATGACGCAGACACCCCTGCAGGATCTGCGCCAGCGCGCCGGGCTGCTCATTTTGCGTGGGTTTCGTGGTTTCTCGCTGGCCGGGGATGCTGCCGTCATCACCGACCTACAACAGCGAAATCTCGGCAGTGTCATTCTCTTTGACGTGGACGGACCCAGCGGCAGCCCCGAGCGCAACGTCCAGTCCCCGCAACAGGTCCGTGCCCTGACCGACAGTCTGCGTGCGGCAACTGGCAACCTGCCGCCGCTGATCGCCATCGACCAGGAGGGGGGTCTGGTGGCACGGCTCAAGGAGCGCTGGGGCTTCCCGGCGACACGATCGGCAGGCGAACTCGGCGCAGGGGGCGATCCGGATGCTACCGAAGCCGCCTCGGGGGCTCTTGTCGACGTGCTGGTCGCCGCCGGGATCAACCTGAACCTGGCACCCGTTGTTGATGTGGATGTGTGGGGCACCAATCCGATCATCGGCGGCAAGGGACGCAGCTACTCGGCTGATCCTGATGAAGTCGCCGCCCACGCCGGGGCCTTCATCCGCGCCCACCGCGACCGTGGCGTGCTCACATGCCTGAAGCATTTCCCTGGACACGGCAGTTCACGCCAGGACTCTCATGTGGGCTTCACGGACGTGACGCTGACCTGGTCCCGGGAGGAATTGATCCCCTTCCAGCGCCTGCTGGAGCAGGGCCTCGTTGATTGCGTGATGACGGCCCATGTATTCAATGCTGCCTTCGACAAGACCTACCCGGCAACCCTTTCGACAGCAATGATCAAGGGTCTGCTGCGTGACGAACTGGGCTTTGATGGGGTTGTTATTTCGGACGACATGGGCATGGGTGCCATCGCCAAGCAGTTTGGCTTTGAGGAAGCTGTCGCCAGCAGCCTCAACGCCGGCGTCGACCTGTTGGCCCTGGCCAATCAGACCACATACGAAGATGACATCACCGAACGCACCGTCGATCTCATCGTTGATCTAGTGACCTCCGGGCGCCTGCCGGAAAAACGGGTCGACGAGGCAGCCGAACGAGTCCTGCGGTTGCGCCAACGTCTGCTATGAAGGAAGGACCTGCAATGGGAAGACTTCAGGACCGTGTCGCCGTCGTCACCGGCGGTGCCACAGGTATTGGTGGGGCCACCTGTAATATGTTTGCCGAAGAAGGGGCCATCACGGTTGTCGTCGACTACAATCAGGCCGAGGGCGAGAAGGCCGTGGAGCGCATCCTGGCAGCCGGTGGGCGCGCCGAGTTCCATCGGCTCGATGTGCGCTCGGCGGAAGATACAGCGCAGGTCTTCCAACACATCGGCACCACACACGGGCAAATCGATGTGCTGGTCTGTTCCGCCGGCGTCCTCATGGGCGCCTTCCAGGGCATCGAAGATCTGCAAGAGGAGGCCTGGGATGCGACGATTGATACCAACCTGAAGGGCACATTCCTGACAACGAAATTCGCCGCGCCCTGGCTGCGCCGTGCACAACGCTCCGTTATGCTGCTGATTGCCTCGGGTGCCGGGGTTCGGGGGGGATCTTCCTCCTATGCCTATGCCGCCAGCAAGGCTGGCATGCATGGCATGCAGTACAACTTTGCCAGCGACCTGAGCACCACGCGGGTTCATGTGATCTGTCCCGGCGGCATTGCGACGCCACTGAAATTGCTCAACGTCGCCCAGGGGGCCACAGCCCGCGGCGACGATGCGGACGCCGCCGTCAACCAGGCCCGCAAGGATCTTGGTGACCCCGTCGGCGTCGCCCGGATCCTCACCTTTCTCGCCTCCGATGACGGCGACTACGTGCGGGGCACAATCTTCACCCGCTGATGTTCCAGGCACCCGATTGCGGCAGAATCGCTTTGGAAATCACGGCACGAGTGGTCACCGGGAAAGCACCGGGCTCGCAGCACTGGCAGATCTGTACGTCAACGGCAGCACTCATCAGCATATAGGCATCTTCGAAGGACAACCCGAGTCGGCTCTGCAACAGGTCGACCATGGCGTTGGCCGCCATGCGCGCCGCAGCAGCGAGGGACTCGCCGTCGCCGGTGGTGACCCAATAATCGGGGGTCTCGATCAGGGGTCGCTGCCACCCTGCGCCCTTGTGCAGATCCACGCGCACCGTCACCTCCGCCTGAATCTCCAGGCCGATGAAGGTGATCTCGCCATCCCCCATCGCACCGTGTACATCTCCCAGTCCCAGACCGGCGCCGGCAACAGCGACCGGCAGATAGACGGTGGACCCGGCGCTGATGTGTTTGTTGTCCATGTTGCCCCCGTGCGCTCCGGCGTAACTCGTCGAGATCCCGGCACCGACAGGGGCCGTGCCGATGACGCCCACCATCGGCCGGGCAGGGAAGCGGAGTTCACCGAAGTGGACGATCCCATCAACAATGGGAACGATGCGCGTGGCAAACTTCTGGGCCCGGGAGGCCAGCAGCCCCTGTCCTTTTTTCACTGCAAGGAAACCCGAGGGGGCCAGATCGATCGCCTCGATGTGCACGGCGAGTCCATCCCCTGGCTCAGCGCCGCGCACCTGTATAGGCCCCGTTGCCGGATTGGAACCTTTCGGGTGGGGCTGCAGCAGCAGATCAGCAGCAGAATTGATCGTCCCACTGCGGGCATCCCAGGTCTCCAGCACAACACGGTCGCCAGAGTCGATCGCAAGAGCGGCGTCATATCCACTGTCGAGGCTGTAGACGATCTGATCGCGGGTGATACGGTGCATGGTGCGTCCTTTGCCGGAGTTGAACCGCAGGGGGCTAAACTACAGCATGCGAACCGACGGGCAGCAAACCACCGCGCAACGGGCGGTGCGAGATACAGTATCTAGAGAAACCCCCCCGGCGAGGGCGTGCCGGGGGGGATTCTGCTGGCGAATTCGCCTGCAGCAGTCGATCCACAGGAGCGAAATCCGTCGGCCTGTGACGGACTCAGCGTGCGGCTGCAACCTGGCGGAAGGGTGGTCCGGTCAGGCTGGTACGAATGCTGTAGGAAGCAACGGTCGTCGCCGGCGACGGCGGTGGTCAGACTCGGTGCGGCGCCTGACCATGGGAACGATTCCCACCGCCGCGCCAACGACGAACCGTTACGATCCTCTGACGAAGTTCGATCAGAGTATCGCAAACGTCGTGCCAGGGTACACCAGAATCTGAAACCAGGACCTATCCTGCTATTTTTACAAGATGTTAACAGAATAGTTCGAAAGACGTCCTACGAACGACAACTGCCGCGTTTGCGCGGCATTGAAGTTTTGTTCTCTCTGTAACTTCTTGACCAATCATATACTTGAGACGACATAAGCAAATTTGCGCCAGTGCCGCACATTTGCGCCACTACTTCTCCTCCCTGTCAGGAGCGGAAGTCCTCGGAGCGCAGACCACTGCGTCGCATCAGCCGTTGCAGAGTGGATCGATGTATGCCCGATGCCTCTGCGGCGCGGGTCACATTGCCATCGCAGCGCCGCAGCAGACCTTCCATGTATTGGCCCTCGAATTGACGGCGGGCCGTGTCGAAATCGTCGACGGGCGCCGGTGAGCGTCCACCTGGGACAACCAGAATCCGGGCGGGCAGGTCAGCGGGCACGATCAAAGGACCCGGACACAGACTGTGGGCACTCTCCACGGCGTTCTGCAACTCTCGCACATTCCCGGGCCACGGGTACTGCTCCAGAACATCCAGAGTCGCCTTGCCCAGGCCATCCACCTGCTTGGTCCCTGCCTCGTTCAAGCGGGACACGAAGTGCTCCGCCAGGAGCGTCACATCTCCTTCGCGTTGCCGCAATGGCGGCAGGGACAGGGTGACGACATTCAGCCGGTAAAACAGATCCTGGCGAAAACGGCCCTCATGCATTGCCCTTTCGAGACTCTCATTGGCGGCGGAGATCAAGCGAAAGTCCACAGCGAAATCTTCCTGCCCGCCCAGACGCCGCACGCGGCGTTCCTGCAGGGCACGCAGCAGCTTGACCTGCAGGTCCAGAGACAGATTTGCGACTTCATCGAGAAACACCGTGCCACCCTGTGCCGCTTCCAGCAATCCGGGCTTGCGTGAATCGGCGCCGGTGAAAGCCCCACGCTCGTGGCCGAACAGTTCGTTCTCCATCAGATTGTCCGGCAAAGCACCACAGTCGATGGGCAGAAAGGCGGCATCCCGCCGGGCGCTGTTGCCGTGCAGAGAACGGGCGATCAACTCCTTGCCGGTACCGGTCTCACCCTCGATGACGACGGAGCTGTCGCTCTCTGCAAGTCGTTCCACGAGATCCAGAACACGCATCATGGCGGGGGAGCGAGCGATGACTCCCTCAAATCCGGAACGCAGACCCAGAGCCCGGCGCAGCCGCTGGTTCTCCTCGGCAAGCCGTTTCTGACCGATGGCGCGTTCGATGGTGATCAGCAGTTGATCGGGCGAGAACGGCTTCGGCAGGTAATCGAAAGCGCCTTCATGCACCGCCTCCACGGCTGTGGAGATCGTCGGGAAAGCAGTGATCATCACCTTCTTGACTGTGTTATCGATGGCGTGCAGCTCACGCAATGTCTCCAGGCCATCCTTGCCGGGCATTTTCAGATCCAGCAGGATCACGTCGAAGGGCAGTCGCGTTGCTACGGCGATGCCCTCTTCGGCGCGATCACACACAGTGACGTCGTAGCCATGGTAGACCAACGTTTCCTGGCACGCCTCCAGCATGGCTGCCTCATCGTCGATGACAAGGACGCGACCGCTCACCGGGCGGGACTCACTGCGGGCAGCCGCACCGTCATGGTCGTCCCCTGTTGGCGGACGGTTGCCACATCGATGCAGCCACCGAATTTCTGCACGATGCCATAGGTGATGGCCAGGCCCAGGCCGGTGCCCTCACCAGCGGGCCTGGTGGTGAAGAAGGGATCAAAAATTCGCTCGCGGAAATCATCCGGGATTCCTGGACCATTGTCGGCAACGGCAAGCGTGACGTCCGCATCGATGGTGCCAGTTGTAACGGTAACCCTGCCTTCGGGACCGGCAGCACATATGGCATTGTCGACAAGATGGATCAGCATCCGCTCAAGCTCGTTGGCATCGGCCTCGACCAGGAGCAGGTCGGGCCCCGGCTGCCAGAGGAGAGAGGGTCCCCATGGCTGCAGACGCCGCTGCACCGGCTGCAGTGCCGCGGCACATATCTGGTTGACATCACACCGTCGGGGTGTGACTTCTGCCGGCCGACTGAATCCGAGCAAACTCTCGACGATCCCCTCGATCCGCTCGGTCTGCTCGACGGCAACATTGAGGGTCGACACGGCCCGCTCGGAGAGCCCTTCCGCGTCGGCAATGGAGAGCAGAAACTTCAGTTTCATCATCAACACACCTGCCGGGTTGTTGATTTCGTGAGCAACACCGGCTGCCAGTTTGGCCATGGCTGTCATCCTCTCGGCCTGCAGCAACTGTGCCTGCTTGCCCTCGTGCATCCGCGTGTGCTGCTCTTGCACCATTGTCTGTGATCCGTCGGCCAGGGTGGTATGCTCCTGCGCAGATGAATACGCCTCACCTCGTGGAGCGTCAAGAACGGCAGGAAGACGTTGCGCGCAGCGCCTGCCTGTCGTATTCAATACACATGAACCGAAAAACAGCACTGCCACGGATCATCCACAGCGTCGCACCGATCCGCATCTGCGACAACGGCGGCTGGACGGACACCTGGTTCGCCGAGTATGGGACGATTTTCAATATTGGCGTCTATCCGTATGCCGAGGTGCAGATTCAGGTCTTCGAGCGAAATGATGTCGACGATCGGATCGTCATCCACGCAGAGAACTACGGCGAGCGCTTTGCCGTGACGCCCGCTGCCGGGGACTGGACCCACCATCCATTGCTGGAAGCAGCCGTGGAATACATGAAGGTCCCCGACGATGCGGCCTTCGAACTGTCCATCCATTGCGATGCACCCGCCGGTTGCTCCACGGGAACATCAGCGGCAGTGACCGTCGCCGTGATCGGTGCTCTCGACAGGCTGACACCGGGGCGTATGACGCCGTACGAAGTCGCCCTGACGGCGCAGAAAATTGAAACTGAGATGCTCGGGCAGCAGTGCGGCATCCAGGATCAACTCTGCTCGGCCTACGGCGGTATCAACTACATCGAGATGTTTCAGTACCCACATGCCGCCGTTTCTCAGATTCATGTCGACAACAGCATCTGGTGGGAACTCGAGCGTCGGCTGGTGCTCGTCTTCCTCGGCAAGGCCCACTCTTCCTCTGCAGTCCACGAAAAGGTCATCACTGAACTCGAGGGCGCCGGACCGGACAACCCCAAACTGGACGCCCTGCGCCGTACCGCCCCAACGTCACGGGATGCCGTATACGCCGGCGATTTCGCCGGACTCGGGCGTGCCATGATCGACAATACCGACGCCCAGGCTGCACTGCACCCTGAGCTTGTGGGCATCGACGCGCAGACCGTCATCGCCCTTGCACGGGAGCACGGAGCCATCGGATGGAAAGTCAACGGTGCCGGTGGGGATGGCGGATCGCTGACCTTGCTCACGGGCAACCTATCCTCGCAGAAGCGCGAGCTCGTACGCGCCATCGAGTCCGCAGGGTCGGGGTTCCAGATTCTGCCCATCTACCTGAGTCGCCACGGTTTGCGGCTGTGGGAAGCATCTTGAATCGGCGCCTCATCTGGCCTATCTTCAACGAATTACCGCCTCCTGCCGATACATATGCGGAAGGGGAATATGGGTCTGACCCATATGTGTCTGATCGATATGTGTCTGATGGATGTGTGTCTGATCGATGTGTGTCTGATCGATGTGTGTCTGGGGTATACCGCGTATCCCGCAAGTAAGTCCACGAACGATCCGGAGAGTTCTGTTGAGCAAAGGTGGTTCCGCTCGTCCCTGGTATGCGGGGCGCACGCCTCCGTCCGAAGAGGTGCTGTCGATCTTCACGGATGCTGGCAAGCCTGAGGTCCTGTACAATCAGGCAAATCCTGAGGCCATCGAGGGTGAATACGCCACCATGATGCGTGGCATCTACAGCAAGATGGACTCACTCAAGCGTAGTCCTCAGGATTTCCGCACGTGGGCCGCCGAAGATGGCTATGTCACCTTCTACGAAGCCCTGCTTGATATCGCTCCGCCTGACATGAAGGGGCGCGTAGGCATGCTCCAGCAGTTGGGCTCATTCAAGTTCCGCAGTTCAGCCGGTCCCGACGAGAAGAAAAAACTGATCTCCGCCGTCTTCGCGGAACAGGCCGACAATGAGGATGCCCACATCATCGCTTCGAGCCGTGCCCGGCGTCTGGCGGCGATCTGGGCGCCACCCACTGACAGCCTGCTCGATTTCATCGTGTCGCGCCCCGCTCAGGCCGGGCGCGTGTTGTCCGACCGTCTGAATCCGACCAACTCAACACCCTTCCGGCTCATCGGTCACCCCTTCAAGAACGTGCGCTCCACGATCCTGCAGGCCATTGCCGATGCCCGGGTCATTGCCTTTGAGCTGGACGGCGACATCAATATCGTGCCGGCCGTGCGCAAGTCGTGTGATCAGTGGGATGCCGACGGGGCCGCAGTGGGCGGCGTCGAGCAGGTCAGCCTCATCGAGACCTTATTGCTGCACGAACTGGTTGAGCTTGTCATGCGCGAGCAGCACCCGGATCTGCCGCCGGTCTGTTGTCACACGGTGGCGACGACCTTCGAACGATACCTGAAGGCGGACCTGCTCAGCGTCGCCGTCGAGGATTTCTTCTTCTCCTGGCCACCGAAGTCAGAGGATGAAGAGGCAGAACGGCTGGAGGAGCAGTTGCAGTTGGAGATGAAGGAGGCGGAGGCCATGTTCGCCGAAGAGGAGGCTCCGGATGACCTCGATGATGACATCGGCAGCCTGCCAGTGGACGGCACAGCGCCACCGAAAGTGAAGAAGAAGGTGAAAAAGAAGGTGCCCGCCGAGGGGGCGCCGCGGAAGAAGAAGGTGGTCAAAAAAAATCGGGAGTAGACCAGCGGCCTGCTCCCGATTCCGTATGACGCTTCGCGCCGGATCTGTTTCTGTGGCGCAGTGCTGTCGTTTCTGTGGCGTAGTCCTGTCAGGGCCCGGCTTCCGGCTCGTCATGCGAGCCAGCGGTGTCGTCATTCCCGGCCTGCAGATCACGCCGCACCTGCTCAAATTCATCTTCAGCCGCATCCAGCGTCTGGCTGGCTTCACGGATCAGATCGCATAACTCACGAATCCGGCCATCATCGGAAATCACCGCACCGTCGCCAGCCTCGAGTCGACGGAACACGGTATCGCCCAACTCCGTCTTCAAGCGGGACAGGCGTGTTTTCGCCGCTGCGATGTCCAGTCGGGCGCGGCCGACCTGGGTCAGGCCCTCAGCCTTGTCGAAGGCGATGGCGGCACCGTCCTGGAGACTGCGCTTGATCGAGTCCCACATACGTTCCATGCTCCTATCTCCTGTCTGTCCCCGAGTTGTCACTCATACGAACTGCACGCAACGCATCGAGAAGCTGGTCCTTGTTGGCTCGGGATATCTGACGGCCCTGAAGAGCCATTCCAGGTGTCTTGCGGGCGAGTTGCCGCAGACGTGCAACGGGAAGGGACTGCAGATCCTCGGCAGAGGTCGCCGAGATGTCAACGACGGGCTCTTTGGACCGGGGTGCCTGCTGAGACCCGGGTGCCTGCTGAGACCCGGGTCCCTGCGACGACGCAGGGACGGCGGAAAGCAGGTGCTCAACGTCGATGGCCGGAGAGGGTATGACGTGCGCACTGACAAGCTCAGCGACGCGGCGCACTGCCTCGCTGGCGGCGCTGACGGCGGCCTGGACCGAGGCGGTATCACCACGAAAGCGTACACAAACGAGACCGCCGCCAGTGCGCTCAACACCCAGGAGCTGGATGTCGGCCGCTTTGGCGGCGGTGTCGGCTGCTTCGAGCACGCCAATCAGGCCACGTGTCTCGATGAGCCCGATGGCAGAATCGGACATATCAGCGCCGACCTTGCGGCGCGAACGAATCAGCGTGCGTCGTTGATCGTGTACGGAAGCAGTCCCAGATAGCGGGCCCGCTTGATGGCACGCACGATCCGTGTCTGTTGGGTGCGACTGGCTCCGGTGCGACGAGCCGGTTCGATCTTGCCGATTGGCGTGAGAAACCGGGAGAGGACGTCGAGACGCTTATAATCGATCTCTTCGGCCTTGAGCTTCGCCGTGAATTCTTTTCGATTGACCCTGGCGATGACAGACGCTCCTGCAGGACGTTGAATGATATGAGAGTGAACTGTGAAAGATAGACTGAACCCGGCACAAAAGCAACGCTCCAGCGCAGTCATCCGACTGGGACAGGGCGCCGGATTTTGCCTGTTTGTTGTGATCCTGGCGCACCCGGCGGTCGCCGATCGCAATCTGGTCGCCGTGTTGTCAGGCATCACTGTTCTGCTGGCCACCGTGTGGCTCACTGCGCGCCAATGGCCGCCTGGTCCTGGCCGTGGCCCTGTTGTGGGCTGGTTGCTTGCCGCTGCCTGGCTGGGGGCACTGTTCAGTTCGGCCGCTGTCCATGGGTCGTGGCATCTGCAGGCCCTGCTGCCACCCGTACTGTCCGTCTGCCTCCTGTGGATCGGCACGCATGTCGGCCGGTCGAGGCGTGCGGCTCGCACCGTTCTGCTGTTTCTGCTGGCCGCTGCTGTAGCCGCCGCCCTGCATGCGATTCTGCAACACGTCGGTCTGGACCCCCTGCCACGTGTCGATGAATTCCCGCGGCGCGTCGTCGGCCCGTTCCTCAATCCGAACCATCTGGGCAGTCTGGCGGCACTCGCTTTGCCCGTGGCCCTGTCGGGGTTTCTGTCTTTGTGCAGCAGGGATGGCGCCTTTCCCAGCAGGACAGGCAGTGCTGTCGGCGCCGCCGTCCTCGTCATCTACTCCAGCCTGCTGCTGGCCGGTAGCCGTGGCGCGATCTGGGCGGCCATCATCGGTGGCGGCGTTGTGACCTGCGGCGCGATCCGCGCACTACATAGGCAGTCGAGGCGACCTGCCTGGATCCCACTTCTGCTGCTCGCAGCCAGTCTGGCGGGCGTTACCCAGTTGCTGCAGGAGCGCCCCATCATGGAAGGCCCCCAGGGCGAGGTCTCTGTCGGCCAGCGCCTGCAGGCCCTGTCCAACATGACGGGGGAGGCCTCAAAAAGTGATCTGACAGTGCTGCACCGGAAGATTCTGTGGCAGGCCGCGTGGAACATGTTCGCCAGAAACCCGGTACTTGGTGTTGGACCGGGCCGCTACCCATCGACAGGTGAACAGATGCTGGTGGAGATGGCGGAAGATCCACGTGTTGCGCTGCTGTCACGTCTCCAGCGACTGGACATGCCCCGGTTCGCCCACAACGAATGGCTGCACTCCCTGGCCGAAAGTGGCCTTGCCGGCACGATCCCATGGAGCCTGCTTGCTGGACTATTGCTGGCAGCCGCCCTGGCGTCGGAGTGGACTGGATCGGACGCGATACATCGGGGTGCTCTCGGGGCCTGCTGTGCCGTCCTTACACATAGCCTGGTCAGCTATCCCATGTATCTTCCCGCCTCTGCCGGATGCTTCTGGTTGTTGCTTGGCATCCTGGTTTCCACCCGGTCCGCAGGGGCGTTGAATTTGTCCTAAAGTATTCTTCTCGATCTCCGATACCTTAAGTAAGACTACTTGATACTAAGTCGAACCTTGACACCCTATTCCGATCGGCCTTGGCTCGAGAGTCTGTTTTCTGCCGGAACCCTACGGAGTTTCCCCACTCCGCCGGCGACGTGCCTCAAAGCCCCTTCTGGGGGCCGCGCCCCATCCAGGCGCATCTTCTTTGCTACGGTTCGTGTCGAACCAGATGACGCCCCGTCGGTCCTGCCGACGGGGCGGTTTTTTTATCTGCAGTGGCTGCCAAACTCGCAGTAATGGCGCACCGGGAGATGGTGGTATTCTCTGGCCAGCGCTTCGAGCCGATCACAGGACAGGTCGAAGATCCGCTTGCCCTTTTCGGCGGAGGCGGCCCTGGCATCACCCATGATGCCGGTACCAGCGGCGGTATCCCGTCGCCGTTCGGCGAAATTGGCGAAGGACAGCTCCCCGGCAAAGGGTGTCGTGAGCGAATCGTCACTCTGGGCCCGTGTCATATCGACCATATGCTGCCGCAGGTGCAATTGCACGGCCGTCTCCCACTCGCCGCCATGGCCAACACCTTCGTCGGTGGCACTCCAGTCGTGCAGTTCGGCCTCTACCGCGTCCCACCAGTTGAAGCTCAGCGTGAAAATGTCCTCTTCCGCCAGCTGCCAACTCACAGCACGACAGGGCGCTGCATTGCCACCGTGGCCATTGACTGTGATGATGCGGTCAAAACCATTGGCGTGGATGCTGCGGCAGACGTCACCCACCAGAGCCTGAAAGGTTTCCAGGCGTAGCGAAATGGTACCGGCGAAACCCATGTTGTAGTGGGTGAAACCGGACCATATGGGAGGCGCAACGATCACCGGGAAATCTTCGATCCGACGAGCTGTTGCTGCCGCCATGTGGAACGGCGCCGAGATATCGACGTCCATCGGGCAGTGCGGGCCGTGCTGCTCGACGGAGCCAATGGGCACGATAACAACCGGCGCCTGTTGCAGAGCCGCCTCGAACTCGTGTCGCAACAGTTCCTGCCACAGCACTTTCTTGTTCGACCCGTCGTAGGATACCGAATACATCGCCTCAGCCTTTCCGTGCCGCCGCCAGCTCGGCATGGAGCTGACGCATGATCTGATTGTGTGCTTTGCCTGCCGCCGCCAGTTCCTTGTAACGCTGCGGTTCGACACCATCCCAGCTGAGAAAGCTGCGGATGTCGTAGCGTCCTTCGACCTCCACCGGCAACCCCCCTTCGTTGATCATCAGTTCCAGCGGGTAGCCCTGCTCCTGCAGCGGAAAATGGATGATCTGCTTGCGCCGGGCCGACTCATACAGCCCCATCATGATCTCCACGGTAACCCGCGCCTGGCGGCCGGAGCCACGGTGTTCCTCGACGTCACCGGCGAGCCAGGACAGCAACTCGCGCACCTGCGCCGCATTGGTATTGCCACCGATGGCCTGATCTCCCGCGCCGATTCCCATCTCCACATCCTGCCAGCCCCTGGAACCGGCATTCATCAGCCGTACCTGCGTCTCACTGACCTCCATCATGCCCTCGCTGCCCTTGATCTGGAACGAG
>CALFPI010000367.1 GCA_937919035.1 uncultured Gemmatimonadaceae bacterium | reverse complement strand
GGATGCCCTTGAGGCCGGCGAGCCAGATCACCATGCCCGAGCCGGCGCTCCACAGGCCCATGAGGATGATCGAGGTCTTGGAGCCGACGAGCCACGACGAGCTCTGCAGCCAGTTGGGCGGATCACTGACGCCGAAGGTACGCAGCAGCGAATTGAGCAGTCCCACCTCGGGGTTGAGGACCCAGATCCACAACAGTGAGGCGGCGACCATGGGCACGATGGCGGGCAGATAGTAGACGGTGCGGTACGCCTGCATGCCCTTCACTTCGGTGTTCAGCAGCATGGCAATCGCCAGACCGACAACCATCCCGACGGGTACGCCAAGCATCATGAAGGCGGTATTGGCGAGGGATTTCCAGAACAGCGGATCGTCGGTGAACAGGCGCCGGTAGTTGTCGAGGCCGACGAACTCCGCCGGATGCAGCACATCGTAGCGGCAGAAGCTGTAGACGATGGACACGAGGATCGGTCCGGCTGTGAGCAGGAAGAGGCCCAGCAGCCAGGGCGAGACGAAGACGTAACCGGCGATCGACTCGGGCAGGGCCAGGTGACGCAACCGGCGCCGGCCACCGGTGCGCCAGATCGTGATCCAAGCAGCGGCAATGACAAGAGCGATCATGCCTGCCACCGGCAGTGTCCAGGTGACCCGGGGATAGGAGACATCGGCGTGGATCAGATCGAGTTCGACCTGCACCGCTGCCTGTCCCCGTTGCAGCGCCTCCGCCGGGGGGTAGGTATGGTGCACTGCTTTTTCGTAGGCCCGCCGGTGTTCATCCCAGAGCAGCTGCCCCACGGGCGAGACGGGCCGGAAGCGGGAGACCGCCATCAGCTCATCGAAGAGCAGAAAGCCTTTCTTGATGCGCTCCGGCAATTCGGCGTTGTCAGCGACATGCTCACGGAAAGCCACGGCATTGATATGGGGCATGGGCGACATCGTCGGGACAAAGCTGCGCCCCCGGCTGGCAGCAAAGCGCGCTTCGACGCCGTAGCGCAGCCGCCAGATGCGCTCCGCATTGAGAAAGCGCACCAGTTCGAAGGCCATCTCGGGGTGTCGGGAGCCCCGCGGGATCGCCCAGGAAAACCCACCGGACCAGGTGATCGACTTGTGCCCCGCCGGCGCCGGCGCCGGCACAACGCCGAAACGCAGGCCGGGCGCAAAGTTGGCGATGTTCGCCAGCGTCCAGTTGCCGTCGATCTTCATTGCCACCTTCCCCGTGAGGAAGGGGTCGAACTCGTCCGCCTGGAAGCCCGACTGGAAGGATTCGACTTCCTCGATGCCGCCGAGGGTGTCGTAGATGTCCACCATGTAGCGCAGGGCTTCGACGATCCGCGGTTCGGCCAGCATGCAGGTTCGCCCGTCAGCACTCATGAAGCGCCCGCCGTTGAGCCAGCCATAGATGTAGAGCCAGGAATTGCCATAGTTCGGCGCAAAGCCGAGGCGGGTGATGCTGCCGTCGCTATCGCGGTCGGTGAGGCGCACGGCAAAATCCTGCAGTTCCTGCCAGTCCCGGGGGGCACGGGCACGCCCACTGCCATCAACGAGACCGGCCCGCTCCAGCAGGTCCTCGTTGTAGTACAGGGCGCGGTCGTCGGTGCTGTTGGGGATGCCGTATACACTGCGCGCGTCCCCCTCGCCAAAGCAGGCCTCCAGCCAGCAGGCCGGGAAGAACTGCTCTTCGTGGATGCCCCCAAGCAGACTGACAAGTTCCTCGGCGAGCGCGTCCGACGGGGCGCTCTGCAGTCGGCGCACGAGATCCGTCTGCCGGCCCGGGCCTACAGACTGCAGATGCTGCAGCAGGTCCGCGAGCAATCCGCGGGCGCCGCCATCGTTGGCTGCCAGGGCGCTGCGGGCCTGGCGCGCCAGCGCTTCGCCCCGCAGGCTGGCGGCGATGAAGCTGTCGAGACGCACGAAGGCATCCCGCGCGGCCCATTCGCCGACGGCGAAGCGGTCCTGTTTGACGAGGTCGGGTGGGGCACCGCCGGCAATGCCCGTCATCAGTTTCTGGGGGTCCATGCCGCCACTGGAGCCCGAGGTCGTGATGATCTTCCAGCCGGGGTGTTCCACTTCGAACTGGCGCAGAGCGGCGTCGAGACCACGATCGCGGCCCTGACCCCAGACGATCAATTCATGCGGCAATTCCTGCGGCAATTCCTGCGGCAATCCCTGCTGCAATCCCTGCTGGGCACCGGCGACAACGGCCCACAACAGCAGGAGCATGGCACCCAGGCGGAGCATGGCTAGATAGACCAGACGCCCGATGTCGCTGCCGACGTGGCAACGTTCAGTGGCGAGTGCGCCCGATACACGGGCTCCATCTTCTCCCAGAGAGCATCGAGGGCGTGCTGGTTCCAGTCGTGGAAGTGATCCTCGCCGATCAGGCTGGCCAGCCCCGTCGTCTCCAGCAACTGGTACACACGATCCTTCACTCGCGTCACATGTACGTCGACACCGATCCCTTGCAGGTCCTGGACAACACGTCGCAGGGTCTGCACCCCCGTGGCATCGATCTCGTTGATGCCGCCCGCATCGAGAACCACGTGGCGCAGGTCGGGCATGCGTGCGAGGGCTTCCAACACCTTGTCCTCGAAGAAGCTGGCAGCGCCGAAGTAGAGGCGACCGTCGAAACGGATGAGGGCGATACGGGTGTCCAGAGCCAGGCCGTGCGCCTCGGCATCGACCAGGGCGCCATCGGGATGGCGCGCCAGGTAGGCTACGTGGGGGCGCATGGTGTGGCGCAGGTACTGGGCCACGGACAGACCGACCCCCACGGCAATGCCCCACTGCAACTGCGGCGCCAGCGCCAGGGTGACGGCAAAGGTCACCAGGCCGATGGCGCCGTCACTCTGCGATACCTGCCACGCCTGGCGGATCGGCTCCAGGCGAAACAGGCCGAGGACGGAGATGATGATGATCGTTGCCAGCGTCGCCTGCGGCAGGTAGTGGAACAGAGGCGTAAACAGTAACAGGGTTGCCAGGATCACGAGAGACGTCACCAGCATGGACAGACCGGTCGCCGCACCGGACTGGAGGTTGACGGCGGACCGGGCGAAAGAACCGGACACGGAGAAGCTCTGGAAGAAGGAGCCCACAATGTTGGCCAGTCCCTGCCCGATCAGTTCCTGATTGGGGTCCACGGACTGACGGGTGCGGGTGGCGATCACCTTGGCGATGGACATGGTCTCGGTGAAACCGATGACGGTGAGCACGACGGCACCGATGAACAGCGCCGGGAGTGCCTGCCAGTCGATATGTGGCAACTGAAAGGAGGGCAGGCCCGGGGCGATGGTGCCGACGACGGCGCCGTGGAAGCCGCTGGCCCAGGCGACGACTGTACTGATGACGACGGCGATGAGGATCTTGCCGGTGTGGCGTCGCAAGACGACAAGGACTGCCGCAGTCAGCAGGCCCACACCCACTGTGGGCAGGTCGGCTGCCGGCAACTGCCGCAGGGTGGACCAGACGGTCTGTAGATAGAAATCGTGCTGCGTGCCGCGCACGCCGAGTACATCCTGCAGCTGGGAGCTGGCAATGATGAGTGCGGCGGCGTTGGCAAAACCCGTCACCACCGGCGCCGACAGCAGATTGACGAGGACGCCCAGGCGCAGCAGTCCGACGCTCACGCGCAGCACGCCGACAAGCAGCCCAAGCAGGATGCTGAAGGAGATGAAGGCCTCGGTCTCGGGAGGCGCCAGGGCGGCAACCGTGGCGGCACTGATCAATGATGCCGTTGCCATGGGGCCGGTGACGAGTTGTCGACAGGAGCCCCAGAGGGCCGCCACCACAGGGGGGATCAGCGCCGCGTACAAGCCGTAGACCGCCGGCAATCCAGCCAGTCGTGCGTAGGCCAGCGCCTGCGGAATGACGACGGCAGCGACAGTGATGCCGGCGATGAGGTCGCGGCGCAGGACGCCGGGCTGGCGCACCTCGGGCAGCCAGCGCAGGAAGGGAAAAAGACGATGCATAGGGGGCGCCTCAGGGGCTGCGCCCCCCGGCTGGGTGAAAGAGAACGCGTGAAAGGCTTTGCCGCAAGGTATGGGCTCATACCACCAACTAGTGTGGTGACAGCGATGCGTGCCTAGTTTGCCCGCATTGCACTCCCATTCTCAAAACACCGGAGACGTCGATTCATGTGTAGCCAGCGCCGAACTGCCGCGATCGTTGGTTGTGGCGACATCGCTCACCATCATGTCACAGGGTACCAACTGGCCGGGGTTGATGTGGTCGCCTTCGTTGATCCATTGCCGGCAGCCCGTGATCAGTTCGTCGCCGAGTACGGCATCGGCAAGGGGTATGCCTCACTGCAGGAGATGGCGGCGGAGGTCAAACCCGACCTGGTCAGCGTCTGTGCCTGGCACCTGCTGCATGCGCCGCTCACGATCGAGGCGGCGGCTCTCGGTGTGCAGGGGATCATCTGCGAGAAGCCGATGGCTGTGGGTATGGCCGATGCGGACCGTATGGTCGAGGCCTGTGCGGCCAGTGGCACACGGCTGGCGATCAGCCATCAGCGGCGTTTCACCCTGGGTTGGGAGAAGGGCCGCGAATTGATTGCTGCAGGGGCCCTGGGTGACGTCGTCATGGTGATCGCCAAATTTGGTCATGGGTTGCTGAACTGCGGCACGCATGCCATCGATGGTGTGCGTTTTGTCCTGGGTGATCCGGTGACGGCGTGGGTGATGGGTGCCGTGGAGCGGCGCACCGACAAGTTTGAGCGGGCTACGCCAATTGAGGATGGCTGTCTGGGGTTGGTGCACTTCGTCGGCGGCACGCAACTGTTTCTCCAGTGTGATCTGGATATGGAGGGCGCCTCCTTCGAGTTCTTCATCCGCGGCACCGAAGGCATGATGGAAGTCAGCGAGACGGCCTGTCGCACGATCGGCGCCGGCGCCTGGGTTGATCATGATCTGGGTGTGCCCGCCGCCGAGATCAACGTGATCGGCGGCAAGGCCAATGGTCGCCAGACCAAGGAGTTGCTCGAGTGGATCGACGGCGGACCCGTACACCGGTGCGCGGGGCCGACGGCACGGGATACGGTGGAGATCATGATGGCGCTGGAGGAGTCTGCCCGACGGCACCAGGTGGTACACATGCCGTTGACGGAAAAGGCCTACCCCCTGGAACTGATGATCCAGGAAGGCAAACTGCCCGTTGAAGTCGAAGGTCGCTACGACATCCGCGGCTATCTGAACCGCAACGACGCTGATGAGGCGCAGTACGCCGAACTACGGGCCACTGGCATGGGGCACCACGGCATCATGCGCACACTGTGGGAGCGCCGGCAACAGAGCTGACACGCATGGGGCTCACGTGGCAGCATCTTCGATGACGAACCAGGTCATGCTGTGTGGTTCCATCGACAGGTTGACGGTGATCGCATGGTCCCGCGTCAGCCAGTGGCAGGCGGCATTGCCCACACGCTCGCGCACGCGTGCGACCTGATCGATGCCGGTGTAGTAGAGTGGCAGGCGCAGGCGCTGGTACACGGGCTCGTCGAGCGGGTTGTGCACCACCGCCAGGCCCCGTATCGGCAGGCGTGGATTGACGTGCAGCAGGCAATCGATGCCCCGGGCATCGGGGCGCCGCACATGGATCACATCCGAGTCGAGGATGTCGCGGTGTTCCTTGTAGAAGGCGACCCATTGGGCAACGACGGCTCGCGTCGCCTCTGAGTCGAAGAGCCGCGGGCCCCGATAACACGCTTGCACACCGGCGCTGAAGTTCTGCGCCAGGTGTGCGGCGTAGTCGCCCAGATGTTCACCCAGGGGCTCGAGGGTGGCTGCTTCACCGCCGCCCTGATACCCGACGAGGGGCACGAACATCCACCCCATGCTCGGCGACTTCTCCCACGTGCCATCATAGATGTTCTGCCGCCCGAGCAGGATCTGACGGTCCCGGGGCAGGGACCAGTTCGTCTCGCGGTAGCCCATTCCCGTCTTGTTGGAGCCATTGAGAAAGTACCAGTCCGGCACATTCAGATAGATGCCCTGCCCGCGACACCAGTGATACAATGCGGTGATGGCCTGCCATTGGGTCCACTGCGAATCCGCCAGGTCACGATGGCCGGGATGGGATGTCGAGGCGCAGACATCTCCCGGGTACGATCCGTCATGTTCCAGGATATCCAGGCCCGTCTTTGCGTAGAACGCCTGGATCCTGCGCAGGTACTGCTGCCCCCAGTTGCCGCCCAGACACGGCGAGTTGCCGAACTTGGCGTGCCCCGGTTCGCCCGTCGCCGGATCGATGACGTCCTCTGTCGGGGACACGGTGCGACTGGCAAGCAAAGAGTAGCCGCCGAGTTCAATGCCGCGGCTGTGGGCGTAATCGGCCAGTGCACGCATCGTGGCGATGACCTCGGGATCTTCGGTTTCAGCGTCGAAGCCGGAGCCAAAGGTCATGATCACCATCTCGAAACCGACGTCGGCACACTGGTCGATGGCGGCACGTACCGAGTCACTATCTGCGTGGCGCACGTGCATGAGGATGGGATTCTCCGTAACCCACGGCGCCAGGGTGCGGTAGAAGCGTCGCAGGCTCAGACCCCGACGCTCGCGATCGGTGCTGTCGAGGCTGACGATGAAACTGCGAAAGGATGTGAAGGCCTGTCCCGGCGCCAGGTCCACGCCGGGACCGATGGGAGGGCGCGTCTCCAGCAGCAGGGGGGCCGTCAGCAGGTAATTTACCTGCGACGTATACCGCGGATCGGCAAGCCAGCAGGTGGTCACGTCGGCGTCGGCGGGACCCATGCCATGGAAGGCGTAGTCACTTTCCACGTGCAGCAGAGGGTAGCTCCAGCGGTTCGGATCACCGACACTGGTCTCATGGTCCACCAGCGCCAGGACCTCGGCGCTGAAAGCATCCACACGCACGGGTGT
>CALFPI010000366.1 GCA_937919035.1 uncultured Gemmatimonadaceae bacterium | reverse complement strand
CCCTGCTCAGTAAACTACAGAAGGAAAGTGTCTCACCTCATATTGGCAGATAGGGCAACGCGTCTTACCGCGTTGCCGTATTCCCGCTTCCCCCACCATTACATGGGATCGGGGCTCCGAAGGGGTCTCCCAGATGGTGTCCACGCCACCCAGTTGAAGTCCACGATCAACCCGGACTCAAATGCCAGTCTGTCGTGTTTGCGGAGCAGCCTGTCGAGGACTTCCGTTGCGCCAGTAGATCGGGCCTTCTCAAGGCCGTGGGCGAGGTCGCGGAGTTGGGTAGCGATCACCGGGACTCATCCTGCAAGTCGAGCCGAGTAGAACGGCCGAACTGCCGTAAAGGGCTCCGACCCCGTTCCGCGAAGAACCCACCGATCAGGTCATTCTCCAGCTCATGGCGCTGATATGCTTTGCCGGCCTGCGGCGTGATTGTCCACGAGCATCTCGCCCCAACTGTCAATTTGCGCCCGAAAGTAGTCCAGCTGTTCCCGGCCAAACCATGCCACCCGTTTTCGGCCAAGGTAGGCCAGTCGGTAGCGAGCTCCCGTGGAGCTTGAATCAAGCGTTGTCGGCTACGGTTATCACCTCCTTCTCGAGTTTGCGGCGGTCCTTGGCGCGGAAGCTGTCACCGTCGATGATGGCGACCTCGGCGCGGTGCGCCAGTCGATCCAGTCCGGCTGAGGCCAGCAGCGGATCGCCGAAGAGCGCTGGCCACTCTGCCGGAGCCCGGTTGCTGGTCAGCACGATGCTGCCCTGCTCGTAGCGTTCGTTGATGACATCGTAGAGGTCTTCCGGACCCGGTGTCGACAGGGGTTTGAGGCCGAAGTCGTCCAGGATGAGCACGTCAGCCCGCAGGTAGGTGGCCAAGCGCCGTTCCCAGGAGCCGTCGGCTCGACCGCCGTTGAGATGCTTGAGCATCTTGTCGGTGTCGACGAGTAGCGCCTGGTAGCCCTTTCGGCAGGCTTCCTGGCCGAGGGCCTGAGCCAGGTGACTTTTCCCCGTACCCGTGGGACCGCAAAGAATGACGTTGCGATGCTCACGGACGAAGTCACACTCGGCCAGATGCAGCACCTGCTGGCGGTTGATGGAGGGATTGAAATCGAAGTCGAAACCCTCCAGCGTCTTACTTGCGTTGAGCCCGGCGCGCCGCAGCCGCAAGCCCAGTTGTTTCTGTGTACGGCGCTCGACCTCATCTTCCATGAGACGCAACAGGAAGTCGGTGTACGTCCACTTGCCTTTGATCGCCTCCTGCTGGCGCCGCTCGAGGGTGTCGAGGATGCCGGACAGTCGCAGCAGCTTGAGCTGGGGTATCAGCTGATGACTCAGTTCCATGACCGACCTGTGGCCCAGTGGCCGACCAGTTCCTCGGTGCTGCGTACGAAAACCTGCGCCACCGGTGCGCGCACAGGCGTTGACACCGGCGCTGCCTCCAAGCCTTGTGCCAAGATGCGCTTGACGGTGCTGTAGCTCGGGTCACCGTAATGCAGCGCTCGCTGACAGGCCGCCTCCAACCGCGAGGCACTGGCGCGTGTTGCCAGCCGTAACAGACTCTGCGTTGTGCGCAGACGATCGACGACAGCGTCGTCCAGCAGCCGCGCCACCAGCTCGATCGTCGATGGGCCGACCTGCTCGGCCCGCTCACGGCAGCGATCCCGATCCATCGTCAGACCCGGCAGCTTTTCCGGCGGCAAGTGGTCGGCATGGGTCTGTCGCTGCCCGGGGCCCACACGCTCGTGCGTTGCCACCAACTGATAGTCGCCGGTAAAGATGCGCACCTGTTGTAAGCCGCCGCACACCAGCAGCTGCTGTCCGAGGAGCCGATAGGGCGCCGAGTAGTAGGCCTTGTCAAAGGTGACGTGGCAGTCTCTGTACAGCTTCACCTGCTTCCACACCGCCGCGTCGTAGCGCGTCGTCGGCAGCACCTGCAGTTGCGCTTGCTCGACGTGCTCGAAGCGATCCAGTGGACGCTCCTGTGTCGTGCCGTGTGTGCGCAGTCCCGCTGTGGTCACGCACCACTGGAGCACCTCACGGTTGGCGCGATGCAGGTCCGTCGGCTCCCGACCACCGAGGAAGTTGCGCGTCACGTAGTGCACGCCGCCTTGTTCCACCTTGCCTTTGTGTTGCGGGGTTCGAACGCGGCACGGCGAAATCAGGAAACCGTAGTGCTCGGCGCACTCGCGATACGAGTGCTGCACCTGCGGATCGTGGAAACAGGCCCGCACGATGGCCGCCTTCAGGTTGTCGATCACCAGCCTGTGGGCTACACCTTGGAAAAACTCGAAGGCGTTGCGGTGACAGAGCAACCAGGTGGACACCTGCTGGTCAAAGACAAACTCCACGTACTGATGGCGGCTCCACGACAGCAGCATCACAAAGGCCCACGTCTTGCGGGAGCGGCCCGTCTCCGGGTCCACCATATAACCAGCGTAGCCGAAGTCCACCTGCGCCTCCTCCCCTGGGGGCGTCTCGACCCGCACCGTCGCCTCGGGTGTCAGCGGCTGCAGGCGCCGTACGCAACGATACACCGAGGAATACGAGCCGGAATACCCACGCTCCTTGAGCCGCTCCCAGATCGCGGCGATCTCCACTTCCTTCTTCAGCAGCTTCTTCACCTGCGACTCATACGCCGACACCGAGGAGAGATTCTGCGGCGGCTGTGTCACCGGCAGGGTCGAGTCCAGCAACAGCTGTAACTGCTCCAGAGGCGGCAACTCACCCTCCAACAACCCCTGCCCAGACGCCCATGCGCGGTAGCGCTTCACCGTGTCACGGGCCACCCCCAACTCCTTGGCCACACGTCTCTCACTGTGCCCGGCGCGAAGAAGCACCAGGGCTGCTCGAACATCCATTGTGTCTGTTCTCCTATTGGGCATGATCGATCCTCTCCAGACCACGACAAGGGGTCCGCTGAGGATCGGATGACCACAGGAGCTACGCCACCGACCTTGGCCTACCTTGGCCGAAAACCAACAGCCACCACTCGGCCAGAAATACCTGGACTACTTTGGGTGAAAACACCTGGACTATTAACGGGCGAAAGATGACACTCGGTTGACGAGGACCAGGATTGCGGCTTCGCAGATTTTTCCCCGCGGCCCACGGCACCATAACTACTCTGCGGCGGCCGCCTGATTTCCCCGGGCGCGAGCGACGTATTCCAACAGAAATGCGAGCATGACTGAAGCCATCAGGCCAACGATGCCGGCGATGGCTGCCTTCTTTACCGTGCCCCGCGGCACGACCCGCGTCGCCACGGCACGTGACACGATCTGGATGTCCCCCGCCGCCTGCACCCGTGCAATTCGCGCCTCCTCCAGCAAACTGGCAAAGCGGTCAAAGGACGTCTGGTAGACCTTCTGCTCCCGTTCTAGTCCCCGCCTTTGGCGCGCCAGGGCGTCGGCCTTCGTGCCCTGCGCTCTGATCTGCTCGCTCCAGCTCTCGAAGTCGCCCTTCTGAAAATTGACCAGGGCGCTCAGACCTGTGACTTCGCGGCTGAGAAGATCCTCTCGCTGCTTCATCTGTCGATACTTGTCCCGTTGGGCCGCCAGAGAGGCCCGCATCAGGGCCAGGTGCTCATGCAGGGGCAGGGCATCACGGGCCAGAGAGTCGCTCAGGCTCAACTGCGTATGGTCCAGTCTGTGCAGCAGCGTGCTCTCCAGCTCGACCAGAGAGTCGAGCCGCCCCTGGACCCCACTCAGACCCGCCTCGAGCACCGGGATTTCGTTCTCCAGAAAGCCGATCCGCGTCGTCGCCCGGTCGTAGTCGATGTGCATGGTGCGGATCGCGGCGCGCAACTGCTCGTGGGTGGGATTGAGGCTCTCCGTCACCAGGCGGTACTTGCCCAATTCCTGCTGCAGCCTGGCGTCGATGTCACGGCTTTTGAGTGCCCTCGACCACAGTTCTTCATCAACGATGGCCTTCGCCGTACGCAGCACCTGGGGCTCGAGGGCCAAATTCTTGGCACTGACCTCGAGATCCAGACCAACGGCCTTGATCTTCTGGTCCAGTTGCGCGGCCTCGCTACGAAAGACCTTGAGGGTGGAGTCCAGATCGGCGGCTCGTCGCCGTGAGCGCTGGATGTTGGTGTTGCGCTCGAAGGCCAGCAGCTTGCTCCGGCGACTGGCCTCGTCCGCTCGCCGCAGGGCTTCGTGGCGCTCGTCGGTATCCAGGCTGTCGGCGACAGCTTGCTCCGCTTGACGTCGCAACAGGGCCAAATCCCGGCGCGGCCGCGGCGCCTTCGACATTTCACTGCTTGTCGGCAACTGCGAAAGTTCAGCGTAGCCCAGCCATTGATCACCGAGCTCGACCAGGCGCAGCTGTTGGCCAATGAAGTCCAACTCACGCCGCTTGGCTTCCAACTCGGCTGCATTCTTCTGGTACTCGGCCAGAGAGGTGTCGACAAGATCGGTCTTGATGTCAATTTCGGCTTCGAGCACGCTGAGTTCGCTATACGAGGTCGTCAGGACTCGCAGTGCGTCCTCGGCGCGCTCGAGACTGATCTTGGTAATGTCGTATTGGCCCTGGACCCACTGATAGTAGTCGTCCGCCACATTGGAACTGAGGCCGCGGTGCCGCTCCTTGAACAGTTCGACCCAGCGGTTGACCAGGGGAACGGGAAGGCCCTGTACCGACGACGTGGCGCGGAAGGAGAGCAGGGGTGATTCGGCCTTCTCCGTCTCCTTTACCAGTTCGGCTGACAGCAGTCCCTGGGCAACCTCTTCGATCTTGAGATCGCGCAGAAACTCGATGGCCTCCGCTGGCAAGTCGGTCGCCAGCAACGAGTCACGCAGGGCGGCAATCAGTTCATCGCCGGTGGCCAGGGCTTCATAGGTCGAGGCCGACAGTCCGCTGACCTGAATCTCCGAGCCTGGCATGACACCGGAAGGATCGTCACCACCGGTCATGCGGGCGCTGGCAATCGGCTGGGATACAACGACGAGGGCATTGCTCTCGTACGTGCGGGCCTGCGTCAGAGACAGGATCCCGATCCCCGCTGCACTCAGCAGTGTGATCAAGACGATAAGGGTCCTCCGTTTGAGAAGGACCTCGATGTAGTCGATCAGTTCGACTTCTTGTTCGTATTCCTGTTCTTGCACTTGCCTGACCTTGAAAAAGTTCCACACACTCCGGGCAAAGATCTTGCACACGCGTGCGCGATCTTCACGTCTCTTCCAACTCATCTAGCCAAAGAATATAAGGACTCGATGTGGCCCTGGCGCCAACTGGGCCTCTTTGTGGCGCGGGCAGATTCGGTAGCACGCATAACGTATATTGGTGCCATGGACCGCGAAATACTTCTCGCACATCTGCGCAACAGCCGTTTCGCGCCGGCGGACCGGGAGCAGGCCCAAGCCGATGCGCGCGCCATCGCCGCGTACTTGAAGGGCCTGTACAATGTCCGGGTGATTGGCATTGGCTCAGCCTTTTGCAGCGGCAGGCCCTTCCGCCAGTCTTCGGATATCGATCTGGTTGTCGAAGGACTGCCCGCGGCCCAATTCTTCCGGGCCTCTGCCCGGGCCGCCGACATGACACAACGGGCCCTGGATATCATTCCCTTCGAGTCCGCCACGGAACTACTATTGGAGCGGATATGTCAGGAAGGAGTGGAGTTGTGAGACTCGATGAAATGCTGGCCCGGCGGCTGGTGGCGGAAGTAGAGGCAGAGCTTGCCAGCCTATTGAGTCTTGGACAGGAACTGAGTTCGGCCCCGACTGACAGCGCCACATTCTCGTTGCGGGCCCGCGCCTCGATCCTGCATGATTTCTATACCGGCGTCGAACGGATCTTCGTGCGCATTGCCGAGGAACTCAATGGCGGCGTTCCCCGCTCGGTGCAATGGCATCGGCAGATCCTCCACGACATGACGCTGGGCCTTCGCGATGTTCGTCCCGCCGTCATCACGTCGCAACTGGCAGCAGAGCTGGGCTTATTCCTCCGCTTCCGGCACGTGTTCCGCAACGTCTATGGATTCGTCCTGGAAGCCGATCGCATGAAACCTCTCGAAGAGAGCCTCGGCGGCGTGTTGAATCGGTTCTTGACCGAGATCAAGACGTTCAACGCGTGGATGCTCGGCGAGAAACCCGGATAGCGGAACTGCGCCGCTAATCCCGCCCTCGACCACGTTTCCATCGGGCCATCGAACAGAATCGCCCACAATGCCTGCATGGCAAGCCGGATGGCGAAATTGGGTTCGTTTTGAAATTTCCCTCATTGGCATCACTTGCCTGCCATCTTCCACCGGCACGCATCACCCCTTTGAATAACTCATAACTCTTTCTCGCCTCTGTGCGGCGTTGGTGCATGGCTCGCGTTTTTTCATCATAGTATGCTTACCCGTCCTCGACAGGGAGCCATGATCGATGCAGAATCCGAAACGCCGCCAATACATGCATACGAAGTCTCGATATCGGGTGAAGAACTGGGGTGAGTACGAGGCCGGACTGAGAAGTCGAGGTGATCCCACCGTGTGACTTTCCGATGAAGCATTGGACGCCTGGCGGGCGCCGCCCTCCGGCAACCCCGGCGGTCAGCGACGGTATGCGGACATCGCGATCGAGGCGGCGCTGACCATCCGCATGGTCTTTCAACTGCCGCTGCGTCAGACCGAGGGCTTCTTGCGTTCCCTGGCCGAGTTGCTCGACGTGGATCTGCCGATCCCCGATTACACGACGTTGTCCCGGCGTCTGCAGACGCTGGGTAAGATCGGGTTCCAGCCTGCCGCCCATGGGCCGATACATCTGCTCATCGACAGCACAGGTCTGCGGATCCACGTCGGTCATCTGCGCCAACCGCCGAGGAAACAGGGCCTGGCGTCAGCTGCACCTGGCAGTCGATGCCAACAGCGGCCAGATCGTCGCCTCCGAGT
>CALFPI010000365.1 GCA_937919035.1 uncultured Gemmatimonadaceae bacterium | reverse complement strand
CGGAGGCGGTTGCCAAGGACAAGGTCCAGGGTTACATCGGCGAGGTCCGTGTGTTCTCGGTGACGGCCACCGATGAAGCCTTCGTCCTGTGGACCTCCACCTGGGGAGCCAGTGACGGTGGGGGCGCCGAGTTCTGCGATCCGATCTACCGGGCTCTGCTCGGCGACCTGCAGGCGACATTCGCCTGACGGATTGGCGACGCACACGAAGAAATCACAACGGGCCAGCATCATGGGATGCAGGCCCATTGTGATGTACACGATGCTGGCTGCAGACTAGGGCCACACCAAATCAGCTTGCACCGGCAGGTGATCGGAGTGATCCCAGACGCCCGCAGGCCGAGGTGCATCGGTGCGGAACCCGGCAGCACGAATGACGGTAGCCGAGGACAGGGTTGGCCCAAGGGAGGCACTGAGGTAGATGTGATCAATCTTCCACGGATTGATGTCGGCTGTGTCCATCGTCCGTTGCAGGCCACCGCCGGCCGTGGCCATCGCATTGACAAAGCCGAGATCGCCCAGATGTGCATGCACGGCCTCGGACACGTCGCAGTTGAAGTCCCCTAGCACAACGGTATTGCCACAGACGACCTGCAGTTCCTGCAGGCGTTGTCGCAGAAGTGCACCCTCGCGCGCACGCAGTGGCACATCCCCCGGATGCAGGTGCACACAGGTCACCCACAACTGCTGCTGTGCGGACACCTGCAACAGGGCGGCGCCAGCGGTACGGCTGAAGCACGTTAGTTCATCACCGGCATCGGCGTGGCTGAAGGTGCGGGACTCGACAATGGGGAAGCGGGACAACACATGTCCCGGCCAGGACTGTGGTGATGGGAAGGTTGCCAGATGCAGGCCGCAGCGTCGGGCGATGTCCCTGGCCACGGGATGTGTGACCCCCTCCTGCAGGGCCAGCACGTCGGCGCCCAGCCCGGTGAAGATCCGGGCGAAGTGGTCACAGTTGGCAGCCTCCCCCGGACGGCCGATGGCTTGAACGGCGACATCCCTCGGGTAGCCGGTGAGGCCCAGAACATTCCAGGTGACGATACGCATGACGGGTTCCCTCTAGAGGTGGGCGATGGCGTCGGCAGGGGCAAGTCGATGGAAGGACTGTTCGAGCTGGTCTGCTTCAGTCCTGGCGAACCAGCTGGGGCCGGCGCCGGTCACGGTGGCGATCACTTTGTCCGCCCATGACATCAGCGGCTCGCGCGCACAGCCGATGCTGATCTCGGCACCAGCGACGGTGCCGCCGGGCGCATAGACAAAGGCAGACCGCAGTGTCCGCTGCAGCGCTGACAACTGCACCGGTTGCAGCGGGCTGTTGCCCTGCCAGCCCTCCGGCACAAGCAACGTGTCGATGCCACGATCGGTAATGGCGTCCGCCAGCAGCGCCGTGGATGGATTTTGATCAACCGCCACATTCTTGTGGGCCGGCCAGATGTCGAACATGCCGTAATCGGCCACCGGTGCCTGCAGTTGCAGCGTGTAGAAGTCAGGGTAGGCAAAGAACGCACCGCCCAGCCGTCGGTAGCCATCATAGAAGGCGGTGACGGCCGCCATCAGCAAGGTTGCCGCACCCAGGCCGTCGAGCGGCGCGGGGCAGATCACCCCGACGCGGCGCGTGATGGCGAAATCACCAAGGACGTCAGGGAGTGTGGCATCCCTGCCATCGATGGCAATGGCGAAATCGGTGCCGCGCAGATCCGTGGAGTGCATTGTCGCCCCTACTGCAACCAGCGGCGCAGGAAGTCGAGGGTCGCCTGCAGGCGGATCTCATGGCCACCCTCGTGCATTTCGATGCCGATGTGATCCTCGATGCCGAGTTGACGGTAGGGCTCGGTTGCGGCGTCAAATTCCTCCTGCACCTGCGGCCACCAGGCGATGCCATCGGCCTTGCCATGCTCGATGAACAGGGGTCGCGGGCAGATCAGTGATACCAGATCCGCATCGGAAAATTCGCGCAACCAGCCGGGAATCCATACGTGCTCTTCATCGACGGACAGAAAACAGGAGTAGCGCGCGTCGTCGATGGCCATCTTGTTGCGTCGGTGATTGAACCAGGCACAGGCTGCCGCGCAGGTGATGCGCGGCTCCAGGGGCGTGGTGAACAGGGTGTAGGCGCCACCGAGGCTGATGCCGTACATGCCGACACGGCTCATATCGACATCGTCGCGCGTCTCCAGGTAATCGAGCAGGCGTTGGGTCCGTGCGATTTCGACGCCCCAGAGCGTGCGCCCCATGAGGGAGCAGAGCCGGGTCAGGCGCGCCCGCGGCTGTGCACCGGAGACGTTCATTGGTGCCAGCACTGCAAAACCTTCTTCGACGAGCCGTCGACCATAGGCCTTATAGATGTTGGCGTCATCATCGAGGCCGAAGATCTTCTCCGGAGACGACCCGATGCCATGTTGGGCGATCACGAGCGGCGGACGCCGTGTGTCCTTGCCAGCCCCAACAGGGAGGGCCAGGAGGGCGCGGGCCTGCAGGCTGCCAAAGAAGTCCACTGTCAGCCAATGGACCTGCATCTGGTCATTGCTGAACCAGGGCTCGAGGCGGGCGTTGAAGGGGCGGTCCTGGCGGGGGGGCACACCGACGGCGGCAGCCCAACGGTCACGGTTGTCACGCACGGATTCGACGAAGGCCTCGACGGAGCTGTAGTCCCGGTGCCAGTGCCGGGCCTGTCGCGGCGCATAGTCGAGGATCTCAGCGCGGAAGGCATCCTCGGCTTCGTTGCGCAACAGGCGTTGACGGTCACTCAGCCAGCGGGATACGGTGGCGCCCGTCGCGAGGTACGGATCAGGATAGGTCATGGGTCAGTCCCTTTGTCTGGCTTGTGAAGTCGCGATCTGTTGGCGCTGGTGTCATTGTCCTGGTGTCATAGTCCTGGCATCATGGTCCTGGTGTCATGGGCCTGTGTCACGCTCCTGGGGTTCCTTTCCCGACGCCGACCCCAACGGCGTCGGACAATTTTGTGAACCCGTCGCGGTCCAGTAGCTGCAGCAGCCCAGCGTGGATGCGGCGCAACAAACCTGGCCCCCTGAAGACGAGGGCCGTATAGAGCTGTAGCAGCGAGGCGCCCAGACGAATCTTGCGGTAGGCCTCTGCAGCAGAGGTGATCCCCCCGGAACCGATGATCGTGTGTCGGGTGCGATCGATCCGGTGATACCAGAAGTCTATGGTGTCGTCCATCAACGCGCGCACCGGTGGCCCACAGAGCGTACCCGGCATCGGATCGACGATGGCCGCCGGGGTGCGTAATGGGTAGGCCTTGCCTGGCGGCAGGTTGAAGATGAAACCAGCGATGAACGCATGGGGTGCGACGGCCTGCAACAGCATGTCGGTTCGCAGCGGGTCGCAGTGAGCGGTGAATTTCAGCCACACCGGCGGTAGTCCGTCGATGGCGGCGAAGGCCTGCAGCAATTCGTGCAGCCGCCCGGCGTCATCGAAAGGGCTGACGCCGGCCGTCGTATTCGGGCAGTTCAGGTTCAGTGTCAGGTAGTCCGCACCGTGGCAAAAGTGGCGGGCCGCCGCAACGAATTCCCCGACGACGCCATCCGGGTCCGTCGGTCGGCCGGTGTTCGTCTCCACCAGATTCACTCCCAGGGGGAGGCGCAGCGGGCCACGTGTTGAGGCGGCGTTGACACGTCCGGCGACGGCGGCAGCGCCGTCATTCGGAACCCCATAGTTGACGACGATGGCTTCGTCCTCGGGCAGGCGGAACAGCCGCGGTCGGGGGTTGCCTGCAGAGGGATGTGCGGAGACCGAGCCGATTTCAAGAAAGCCGAAGCCGATCGCTGACAGGGCGCCAATGGCACGGCCGCTCTTGTCGAAGCCGGCAGCCAGGCCCATGGGATTGGGGAAGTGCAGCCCGGCGATGTCTATCGCCAGGCGCTCGTCGGGGATCCCGTAGAAGTGTCGCAACAAAGCCTGCCCCGTTGGTCCCATCCATTCGGCCACAGCCAGCGTCGTTTCGTGTACCGCCTCGGCGTCGAAACGAAACAGCAGGGGGCGCAGCAGATGTCGGTAGCAGTCCATAGTAGCGCAAAGGTGAGTGCAGCTGCCGGTGGTGACAAGAAAGCAGGATGATCCACTTGCGAAGACCGTAGTAGATAGTTAGTGTTCTAGATAAGTAGAACACTGGAACACGGCGGCACTGCACAAACGGAAAGGACCCAAGCCATGCCGGTGGAGTTTGATCCGACGCGGCCCATTTACCTGCAGATCATGGAGGCCGTCAAAAAGGGGGCCGTTCGTGGCGAACACGCCGTAGGAGGGCAACTGCCCTCGGTGCGCGACATGGCGGCCACCATGGGAGTCAACCCCAACACGATGGCCCGGGCCTATCAGGAGCTGGAGCGGGAGGGTTTCGTTGATACCCGTCGCGGGGAGGGATCTTTCGTCACCGCCGACCCCGACAGAATTGATGAGGAACGACGCCGGCTGGCGGCGGCGGCAAGCCAGCAGTTTTGTACGCAGATCCGTGATCTGGGATTGACGGCAGCACAGATCCGCGAGCTTCTCGAGCAGATCAAAGGAGAGACAGGACAACCATGAAGGTGGAAGTCGATAATCTGTGGAAACGATACCGGGGGACGCCGGCGCTGCGTGGCGTAAGTCTGGGATTCGCGTCCGGTTGTGTCACGGGTGTGCTCGGTGAGAACGGCAGCGGCAAGAGCACGTTGTTCCGCATCATTGCCGGTGTGACCCGTCCGAGTGACGGCACGGTGCACATCGACGGTCGGGATGTGGGGCCGCTGACTCGTGGCGACACGGCGTACCTGCCCGAAACAGATTCATTCTATGCATGGATGTCGGTGGGTGAACAGCTGGACTTTCTTGCCACCTTCTATCACGGCTGGGACCCGGACAAGGCACGGGAACTGATCGATTTCATGAAGCTGATGCCCGGTCACCGCATCAGCGAACTGTCGCAGGGCCAGCGGGCGCGGCTGAAGATCGTCGCCGCCTTCGCCTGGCCGAGTCGGCTGGTGGTGATGGATGAGCCCTTCAACGGCATCGATCCACCGTCACGTCGCCGGATCCTGCAGGCTCTGGTGCGCGAGTATCGTGTCGACACCCAGACCATCCTGCTGTCCACGCACATGGTCGATGAAGTCGAAGAACTGGTGGAGCATGTCGTCTACCTGCGGGATGGCCAGATCGCCCTGCAAGGGCGTGCCGATGACCTGCGGCAGCAGAAGGGCGGGTCTCTCTCCGATATCTTTGAGGAGGTCGTGCTGTGAGTCCACATATCGCTCTGTATCTGAAGGAACTGAAGGGCATTCGCCTCGTGAGCGCAGTTCTCATTGTCGCCACGGCCGCGATTGCTCTCGTCGTACTCAACGACGCCAGTGATGGCGGGGTACACGCCTCGATGGTGCTTCTGTTGCTGCCCTATCTGTCGCCGCCGGTCCTTGCGGGCCTGCTCATCCACTCGATCACGCAGGAATGGTCGGGTAATACGCAGCACCAATGGCTGGCGTTGCCCGTGCCGCGGGCCACTCTGCTGCTGGCGAAGCTGGCAGCGGTCCTGACCCTTGCTGCCGCCGTTTTCCTGCTCGATACATTCACCGTGCACATGATCTACGAACAGGTCCTGGCAACCGTGGAG
>CALFPI010000364.1 GCA_937919035.1 uncultured Gemmatimonadaceae bacterium | reverse complement strand
GGCAAGTCGCGTGCGTAGTTCCCCGGCCAGTCCGCGCGACGACGCGATCCCCAGCTTGCAGGTGTCGGTGCCCGGGCATGAGGTGACATCGACGATGGTGTTGGCTGCCGACCCACCAAGGCCGATGTCAATCAGGTCGGCGTAGAGCGTCGGTAGATCGGCTTCACTGACCCAACGCAACACGATGTTCTGCTCCACCGTCGTGCGGATCGTCTCCTTCACGTACTTGCGTGACACGTCCGCCAGGCTGCGCATCTGCTGGCCCGTTAGATCTCCCAGTGGCAAGTACACCGTGACGACAACGTATCCTGGCTGCAGTTGCTGGTACACGTTGGTAGCGAACCATTCGTTGAAACCCTCGGGCAACGGGAGGCCTTGAAGGGCCTGTCCTGGCTTCAGCGGCGCTTCATCATCACTGTCGAGTCCCGCGATGTAGGAGGTCCAGCGCTCGTCGTGGGGCAGAATGGCCCGCTCTTCAAGCACCAGCCGCTTGAACTCGTCGATGCCGATCTTGGCAATCAGAAATTTCAACCGGGCACGGGCGCGATTCTTCTTTTCGCCCAAGCGAGCAAAGACACGGCCGATAGCCTGGCTCAAGGGAAGCAGTTCCTCTTCGCTGACGAATTCATCAAACAGCTTGGCCTGGTGTGGCACCGCTCCAAGTCCGCCACCGACGTAGAACTCGAAGCCGCGCCGGGTCTTGCCATCGATGACGCGGGTGACGCCGAGGGCACCGATGTCGTGCAGGTTGACCAGACCGCAGGCTTCGTCACGGCAACCGGAGAAGGCAATCTTCACCTTGCGACCAAAATCCTGGGCATCCGGGTGGCCGAGAAGGAAGCGAGCCAGGGCTCGAGAGTACGGCGTGACGTCGAAGCTTTCGGTGTTGCACACGCCGGCGAGGGGGCAGGCGGTGACGTTGCGCACCGAGTTGCCGCAGGCTTCGCGGGTCGTAATGCCGACTGCGGCGAGACGGCGCATGAGGTCGACCGTATCATCAATGTGGATGTAATGGAGCTGGACATCCTGCCGGGTCGTCACATGCAGGATGTCGTCAGAATACTCCTCGGCCAGGTCCGCGAGGGTTTCCATCTGCACTGTATTGAGCCCGCCGAAGGGGATCTTGATGCGCATCATGCCAGGGGCATGCCACTCTGTGTTCGGCCCTTTTGTATTGGCCTTGGGAAATGCCAGCTGTTGCGTCTGTTTGCCGTCGAACCGTTGGCCGCTGTCGTAGCGCTGGCCATAGGCGCCGCGGCGCAGACGCGTTTCAGCGAATACCACTTCGTCGATCTTGCCCTGCTTGCGCAGCTCAATCTCGGTCTCGAAAATGTCGACTTCGCGCCCCAAATCCTCGGGAATGCGGTCGCCCAGCTGATCCTTCCAGGTCAGGGCTTCATTCATGAAGAATCATTTCTCATTATGGTCGAGCGTGGACCGTCGTTGGGCAGTACGGGGGCCCGGAGACGGAAGAAAATGCGTCGGAAGAACGGCAGAGCAGAGGGTAAGTTAGAGATGTCAATGTGACTGTCAACGTGGCCGTAGAGGCCACGTTGATCGGTCTGGAACCCTTACTGCGGGTACCGCTGTGCCAGCCGCTGACGGACGTAGGCGGCCGTTTCTTCACCCCATTCGGGATCATCGAGGGCGTAGTCGATGAAGGTGCGGAAGTAGGCGCGGTGATTGCCGATGTCGTAGCGGGTTTCACCATCCTGCAGTCGCACACAGCGCACCTGTCGGCCATTCTGGATCAGCGTGCGTATGGCCTCCGTCAGATAGATCTCGCCCGACTCCGATGGGGCGATGGCACGAATCTGGTCGAAAATCTCCGGGTTGAACACGTACCGAGCGCTGACTGCGAGGCGACTGGTCGTTGTCCCCGGGGCCGGTTTCTCGATGATGTCGTCGAGGCGTGCATCTGCCGCATGGAGCTCCGCTTGGCGCGGCACCAAAATCCCGTAGTTGCCCACCTGCGAAGCGTCTACCTCCCAGGCGCCGATGGTGCACGCCGCCCGATGTTGTTCATGGGACGAGATCATGCGCTGCAAGAGATTGTCACCTCGATCGGTGCGGATGATGCTGTCACCATAGGCGACGACAAAAGGTGCATCACCAACGAAGCTTTCGGCACAAGCAACGGCGTCGCCCGTTCCCAACGGTTTGGTCTGCCCAAGGGGGACCTGCTGGCGAGTAAAGAAGAACTCGATGCCGCGTTGCCGGTAGTCGAAGCGGCCCACTTCCCGCACGTCGCGTCCGTCCAGTTCCAGGTGCATCATCAACGCCGAGTAGTCATCGAAGTGGTTCTCAATCGCGCCCTTGCTGCGGCTGCTGACAAACAGGATCCGACGGATTCCGGCCTGGATCAGTTCCTCCACCACATGATGGATGATTGGCAGGCGTCCAGCAGGCAACATTTCCTTGGGAATCGCCTTGGTTGTCGGCAACAGGCGCGTCCCAAGTCCAGCGACGGGTATGACAGCTCGATCTATTGACATGCAGCCAATATGAGTCTGTGTGGGTCTGATTGACAACCCCAAGCCCGTCCGGTTTCCTTTCATGTCATACCCAATGCAACGATACCCTGAGCTGCCTCCCGAGTTGGACAAAGGGGGCCCGGCTGCCCTGCTGAAGTATTTTGGTCCCGGTGCCATCATCGCCTCCGTGACGATTGGCAGTGGCGAAACTGTCTTTGCGTCCCGGGGTGGGGCCCTATTCGGCTATGCCATGCTCTGGTGCTTTGTCGGTGGTGGCCTGATGAAATTCGTCCAGGTCTACACTGCGGCCCGTTTTATCACGCTCACCGGCGAGCATCCCATGGAACGCTGGCGCTACCTGCCGGGGCCGGAAGGATGGGTCGTGTGGCTGCTCTCAATCATCACAATTCTGTGCTTTCCACTGTGGCTCTCCGGACTGCCGAAAATGCTCGGCGGACTGGCCGTTTGGATTGGGGGATTGCAGGATGTCCCCGTTTGGGGAGATGAGAGACTCTGGGGCACACTGTTCGCCGGTGCCGCCATCGCCCTGACCATGGTACAGAGCTATGGTGCCCTCGAGCGGACGCAGACCATCATCGTCGGCGGCCTGCTGTCCTTCATCCTGGTGGCGACCTTTGCCAGCCAGCCCGACTGGATGGCAGCGCTCTATGGCACGCTCATTCCCTCGCTGCCCGCCTACGGCCCCTGGGTGGCCGACCGGTTTCCCGGAATCGCGGCACGCTCGCCCTGGATTGAACTTGGTACCTACCTGGGAGCCATCGGTGGCGGGTCACAGGATTACTTCGGCTATATCGGCATGCTGCGCGAAAAAGGCTGGGGTCTGCTCGGGCGAACGGGCGAGGCGGGCCCGCATGGGGTCCGCATCGCCACGGACCAGGTCAACATCGCCCGCGGTCGCCGCTGGCTTCGGGCGCCACTGGCTGATACGGGAGGCAGCTTCTTCTGTGTTGTCCTGTTTACCATGGCATTCATGATTCTCGGGGCGGCGCTGCTGCACCCGCAGCAGGTGGTGCCATCCGGCCTGCAATTGCTCTCGGTGCAGGCCGGTTTCCTCACGCAGCTTCATCCGAAGCTGCTCTACCTGTACCAATTTGGCGTGTTCACAGCGTTTTTTGGCACGATCCTGGGCGCCTACGAACTCTATGTGCGCACGACGCATGAGTGTCTCCGTCCCGTGTCTGTGCGCATTCGCCACATGCCTCTGGCGCAGTTGCGCCCGTGGGTCGTCGGTTACTGCGGCATCGCCGGCATCGCCATCATGTGGCTTGGCGGCAATCCTGTGAACATCATCACACCAGCGGCACTCTTTGGTGGAGTCCTGACGTGTGGGATCTGGTGTCTGTTGATGGTCTGGGCCGACCATCGGTTCCTGCCGCCGGCGCTGCGCATGGGATGGATGCTGCGGCTGTCGAATGTCGGTAGTGGCCTGTTCCTCACAGGTTGGGGAATCCGTGGCATCTTTGATTTTGTTGCGGGCCTCACTTGAACCTCGTGAACCTGTCGGATGCCCCAGGCTCGAGGATCTGGGAAATTGTCGAATCGATCCTGCAGACAGGTCGCCCGATCGCGACGTCGTTTACCGGCGGTGGCAGTCGCGCCGTCAGTTGGCTGCTCAACCACCCTGGCGCCTCCCGGTCACTGGTGGAGGCGCAGATCCCGTACCACACAAACGCCATAGATGACTACCTGGGTCTGCCAGGACCCCACCGGGCCGTTGAGGAAACGGCCCGCCGCCTGGCACAGGTCGCCCGCCGGCGGGCGGGACGGTTTGCCAACGATGAGGGGCCGGTGGGCCTCGGCGCCTCGGCCGCCCTGGCAACGGATCGCCCGCGCCGGGGGCAGGATCGTGCCTTTATTGCTGCGTGTAATGGTGCCCTGCATGAGTTTGTCAGCCTGCAGTTTGACAAGTCCGTGGATCGACTGGCGCAGGAGGAAATTCTCAGTCTGCTGCTGCTGTCAACCCTTGCCAGCAGTTGCAGTTGCCAGGTAGCTGGCATCGAACTGCCCGACTGGGCCCACGCGGAATGGGCCACCGTGCCAGTGCATGAGGAGATCGAGGGGTTGCTTGAGGGCAGCCAGGACGTAGTCGAAATCGGTCCCGCGGGAACGCAGGCGTCCGTGCCAGGCCCGCCAGGCAAGAGAGTCCTCGTCCCCGGTTCCTTCAATCCGATCCACGAGGGGCACGCTGGCCTGGCCGATGCGGCAGAAAGATGCAGTGGCCGCGAAGCGGTCTTCGAGATGTCCGTAGACAACGTCGACAAACCGGCTTTGCCCTACCGCGAGATCCTTCGCCGTGTCGGGCAGCCGCGATCCCGGGCTCTCGTGCTGACCCGGGAACCGACGTTTCTTGGTAAGGCGCGCCTCCTGCCAGGGTGCTGGTTCGCCATCGGCTATGACACCGCCCTGCGGGTCATTGAACCGGCGTACTATGATGGCACGGCGACGGAGTCGGTGTTGGCAGAACTGCGAGATCTCGCTTGTCGGTTCTATGTCGCGGGTCGTCAGTGGCAGGGTCGTTTTCGAGGCCTTGATGATGTGCCCATTCCACACGGGTTCGGTGATCTTTTTGTCGCCATACCGGAATCCGCCTTCCGTGTCGACATCAGTTCCACTACCCTGCGGCAAGAGAGGACCTAAGTCGGCATGCCCACCAGCTACCTCGAAGGACGTGAGGCCCACTTCGCCGAGGCATTGCGGCGTATGGTCAGGATCGCCACTGTGAACCCGCCCGGGATTGACTACCTGCCCATGGTCGAGCATCTGGTTGACAGACTTCGGGCGCTCGACATGCCGCCCACTGTCCACCGGGTCCCCGACGCAGACGTTGTGGCCGAAGGCATCGACCCTAGCTACCCACGATACAACGTCATCGCCCGATGGGACGTGGGTGCCAGACGGACGGTTCACTTCAACGCCCATTATGATGTCGTTCCCGTGTCGGCTGGTGACTGGCGTATGCCTCCTTTTGGCGGCAAAACCAGTGGCGGCTGGCTCTACGGCAGAGGCGCGGGTGACATGAAGGGGTCCATCGTCGCGCTGCTGGGCGCCATCGAAGCGCTACAGGCGACGGGAGCCTCACCCGCAGTCAACATCGAAGTCTCCTTTACGGCCGACGAGGAGACCGGCGGGGCTCTTGGCGCCGGCTGGATCACGCGGCAAGGGTTGGTGCAAGCGGACTTTGCCATTGAGTGCGAGGGGGCTGCCGGCAGCAATGTTGGCATTGGTCACAACGGCGTCCTCTGGCTGGACGTGCAGATCGAGGGCAAGGCGGCCCATGCATCGAGCCCGGAGCGAGGCGTCAATGCATTCGAGCAGATGGCGCTCATGGTTCACCAACTGCAGGCAACGAAGCGACGGCTGGCGTCCCCATCTCGCCGTTGGCGAGATCCGGGTGGGCATACACGTCAACCGACGATCAACATCGGTGGTGTCTTTGCAGGTGGAGAGGGGCAGAAGGTGAACACCGTGCCGGGTCGGGCCCATTTCACCATCGACCGGCGGCTGGTACCGGGAGAAAACCTGCAGGACGCGGAGGCAGAGCTTGTGGAGGCTCTCAGCGCAGCAGCACTTCATGCTGAGGCCAGGCACCGGGTGCGAGCCCTGCTTCGCATCGAGCCCTGCGTCGTGCGTCCCGAGGGGGATCTGCCGACGGCCTTCGCGCGCAGTCTGCGAAATATCCGTCGTCGTTCGCCGGGATTCCGGGTGACAACGGGCTTCACCGACCTGCACTACTTCGTCGAGGATCTCCGGCTGCCGGGGATCGGCTATGGAGTGACGGGCGAACGTGCCCACGGCGCTGACGAGCGGGTGAACCTGCGCGACCTGGTACAGACCGCCCGGATCTACGCGGACTTCCTGCTCCGTGGGATCGACGGCGCGTGAGCCGTGATGGTTCGCCACTTCCTCCTAACGCTGTACGATCACCTCGGCAGAGCCGTCCTCTACAATCTTCTGTGGGC
>CALFPI010000363.1 GCA_937919035.1 uncultured Gemmatimonadaceae bacterium | reverse complement strand
CAGCATGCAACGAGATTTTTGCCGATCTGCGGCTGGGTGACATGTCGAGGCTCACCGGCAGTCTCGACGAGGCGGCGGCGCGAAGATTGCGTCAGATCAGCCAGATCTGTGCGGAACTGTCCCTTGGCAACATCCCTCTATGGCGCCCCGTGCGCGATCTGGCACACGGTGAGCAACTGTTGCTCGGCATCGCCGGTGCGCGCACGATGGGCCTTACGGGTGTGCTGCACGTCGTGCTGCAGCCGCCATCGGCATTGGATCGAGGCACACGACGTCTGGTCTACGACGGCCTGCAGCATCTCGTGGAGGATGGCTCCTCTGTGGTTGTGCTCGACGCGGATGAGCGGACCGAGCATCGCGCCGACAGCGTCGTTGCTCTTGGGGGCGGCGAGGTGGCGGTGTCGATGGCTGTTGCGCCAACGGGCATGCCCGTTGCGTTGACTGAGGTGGAGCAGCTGATCATTGCACCTGCCTCGACAGGCGAGATGAGGCCCCCCGCGCAGAAGGTGGTGATACCCCTCGGCCGATTCGTCGCGATCGTCGGACCGACCGGTTCCGGCAAGACGCAACTGCTTTCGCTCGTGCGTCAGGCTTTGTCCGGTAAGGGAGCCGGCAAGGCCTCTGCTACGGCGCCGACAGAACGTCGTGTGCGAGCCCCCGCCGTTCGTCGCGTCATCGATCTCACATTGGAGGACAGCAAGACCGACCTGCGTCTGGCCGATCTGCTCTCGGTACATCGAGCTCTGGCACGGGTCTTCGCCGATGGCCCCATTGCCAGAGACAGCCATCTCACTCTCGACCATTTCCTGCTGGAAAAGCCCGGGGGACGATGTACGCTGTGCGCCGGGCAGGGGGTCATCCGGCACGCACTGGATCTGGTGGAAGACGTGGAGGTCATCTGTTCGCGCTGTGAAGGGGCACGTTTCCGTGATGAGATCCTCACCGCGACGGCTCACGGTCTCTCCATTGCCGAGGCTTGCGCCATGACGGTCGCCGCCGCCGAGAGCCACTTCGCGCGCGAGCGCAGTGTCCAGGAGATCCTTTCGGCGGCGGTGCGCTGCGGCCTCGGTGCGCGCCGTCTGGACGCCACCCGCCGCGACCTGGATGGGGTAGAGCACCTGCTGGCACTCGTGGCACGACAACAGGTGAGTGTGCGAAGTGGTGATCTGATTCTCATAGATCGTCCCTTTGCGGGCTGCGATGGTGCTTCGTCGGCGAGGCTGGTCAATGCTCTGCGCCGGTTGGTGACGGGCGGCGCAAGCGTCATCATCACGGACGCCGATGGCCATCTGGCGGACCACGTGGACACTGTGATCGTGCTGGAGGCGGTAGCGGCCAGCAGCCTGGGACCGGCGCTTTCTTGACGCTCTGAAGAGCGCCTCTATATTCTTGAGCCTGTTATGGTTCCGACGGTTTCCCGGGAGGCGAAATGAGTCTAGTACGGGCACTACAGGACGCACGCATTTCGCATCTGGACCTGAGTGGCTCTATCAGTATTCCCGGGGATGTGTCCGTCGATGAGGTGTTGTCCCGCATGCGTGCCGGACGCGCTTCGGTGGCTCTCATCGAAGACGCCGCTGGGCGTTTGATCGGCATATTCACCGAGCGCGATGTGCTGCTCAAGATTGCCGGTGAGCCGTCCCGCCTGCGTGACAGGGTCCAGGTGCATATGACGGTCAATCCACAGACCGTCGCACCCGAAGACACGGCTGGACACGCCCTGCAATTCATGCATACGGGGCACTATCGCAATGTTCCCGTACTCGACGACGACGGCAGAGCGGTGGGCAATCTTGGCCTGCATGCCGTCATCCGCTTTCTGACCGACCAGTTTCCTCGCGAAGTCTACAACCTTCCCCCGGACCCCGAGCAGATTCCACGCACGCGGGAAGGGGCCTAGATTGCTTAAGCGTCCGAATAACAGGAGGAGAATGCATGGCCGATTCACCGGCCAGCTCAACCGGCGTGAGTGATCAAGCCCCACAAGTTGATGGGGACCGCCAGCAGGAATCCGTCGTCATTCGCTTTTCCGGCGATTCCGGCGATGGTATGCAACTTACCGGAGACCAGTTCACCAACGCATCCGCCATTCTTGGCAATGACGTATCGACCTTCCCGGACTTTCCCGCCGAAATCCGAGCCCCTGTCGGCACCATTCCAGGACTGTCCGGTTTTCAGGTCAATTTCGCGTCCAACGATATCTATACCTCCGGAGACGAGCCGCAGATCCTTGTGGCGATGAACCCGGCGGCGCTGGCAGCCAATCTGGAAGACCTGCAGCCGGGGGGCGTCATCATTGTCAACGATGATGCCTTCACCAAGAACAACCTGCGCAAGGCCGGCTATGACGAGAATCCACTCGACAACCCGGATGCATTGCGCGGCTACGAGTTGCATCGGGTGGCCCTGACAACGCTGACACGTACCGCCCTCGAGGATATCGAAGGCATGACGAATCAGCAGAAGGATCTGTGCAAGAACGGCTTCGCTCTCGGGCTGGCGTTCTGGCTCTTCGATCGGCCCCTCGATAGCACGTTGTCTTTCTATGCCAAGAAATTTGCCAAGCGCCCGCAGGTGGTCGAGGCAAATACGCGCGCTTTGAAGGCGGGTTATGCCTACGGTGAAACGACAGAGTCATTTTCCGGGCGTATCACCGTACCTGCTCGGACGGAGGTGCCACCAGGAATCTACCGGCGCATTACCGGCAACGAGGCCGTCGTTCTTGGACTGGTGACGGCTGCACGCAAGGCCAACAAGACGCTGTTTTACGGCAGTTACCCGATTACGCCGGCCAGTCCCATCCTGGAAGGGTTGGCGGCTCTCAAACACTTCGATGTCCGCACATTCCAGGCCGAGGACGAAATCGCCGCCATCGGGTCGATCATCGGTGGCGCCTTCGGTGGCGCTCTGTCGGCCACCGCATCGAGTGGACCGGGAATCGCGCTGAAGAGCGAGGGTATCGGTCTGGCCGTGGTCCTCGAGTTGCCCATGGTGATCATCAATGTGCAGCGCGGCGGCCCCAGTACGGGTCTGCCGACCAAGACCGAACAGGCAGATCTGCTGGAGATGTTCTTCGGGCGCAATGGCGAATGTCCTGTGCCTATTGTCGCCGCCGCTACCTCAGGTGACTGTTTCGACATCACGATCGAGGCGTGTCGCATCGCGCTGCGCTCGATGACGCCGGTATACGTGTTGTCCGATGGCTACGTCGCCAACAATTCCGAGCCCTGGCAGATCCCCGACGTCGACGCAATTGCTCCGATTGAGTGCGACTTCCGTACCGACCCGAAAGGCTACCAGCCTTACATGCGTGATCCCAAGACCCTGGCCCGACCATGGGTTGTTCCGGGCACGCCGGGAATGGAGCATCGGATCGGTGGGCTGGGTAAGCAGGACGGCAGCGGCAATGTCTCGTATGATCCTGCAGACAACGAGCACATGATCAAGATCCGGGCCGAGAAGGTTGCGCGTATCGCCGACTACATCCCGGAGCTTGAGGTCAATGGTCCCGAAAAGGGTGACGGGCTCGTCGTCGGTTGGGGCGGAACGTACGGGGCCATTCGTGCTGCGTCGGAGCGGATGCAGCACGAGGGGCACTCGGTGGCCAGCGTCCATCTGCGCCATCTGAATCCCTTCCCGCGGAACCTGGGTGAGATCCTGGGCAACTACCGCCACATCCTCGTCCCCGAACTGAACCTCGGACAACTTTCGTTCATACTGCAGGCCAAGTTTCCGTTTCGTGTGATACAGTTGAACAAGGTCCAGGGACAACCCTTCAAGATTCGGGAGATCGTCGACAAGATCCGCTCGATTCTCGACTGAGCGTCGCGAGTGTCGTGATTTCCTTACTCGAATGACCCGAAACAAACAGGTAGAGCCGACTCGATGACGCAGACTGTTGAATCCCCGTTAGCCCGCAAGGATTTCGTTTCCGACCAGGAAGTCCGCTGGTGTCCGGGTTGCGGTGACTACGCGATCCTGGCGCAGATGCAGAAAGTGCTGCCTGAGATCGGGGTTGCCCGCGAACAGATCGTTTTCATCTCCGGAATCGGCTGCTCGAGTCGGTTTCCCTACTACATGAACACCTATGGTGTCCACTCGATCCACGGTCGGGCGCCGACCATCGCGACAGGCCTGAAATCAGTAAACCCTGACCTGTCGGTCTGGGTTATCACAGGCGATGGCGACGGTCTTTCCATCGGTGGCAATCATCTGATTCATTGCCTGCGCCGGAACGTTGATGTGAAGATCATTCTCTTCAACAACCGGATATACGGTTTGACCAAGGGCCAGTATTCGCCGACGTCTCTCGGCGGACACCGTACCAAGACCTCGCCCATGGGATCCATCGACTATCCGCTCAATCCGATTTCCGTCGCCATTGGCGCGGAGGCCACCTTTGTTGCACGGACGCAGGACACCAACACCAAACATCTGCAGGAGGTTCTGCGCCGCGCGGCAGCCCACAAGGGCACAGCTTTTGTCGAGATTTTTCAGAACTGTGTCGTGTACAATCCGACGGCGTGGGATCATACGACCAAAGCAGACATTCGTGACGACAACATTCTCTATCTTGAGGATGGTCAGCCTCTGATCTTCGGCAAGGATCGCGACAAGGGCGTACGCGTCAATGGCATGGTACCCGAGGTCGTGCAACTGGGTGATGGCATTGATGAAGCTGAGCTGACCGTACACCGCGAGGACATGGACAATACCAGTTACGCCTACATGTTGAGTCGCATGTTACATCCTGAGTTTCCGCAGCCTTTTGGTATTCTGCGCGCAGTGAGCCGTCCGTCCTACACCGATATGTTGGTGCAGCAGGTGGACGAGGCGCGCGCGTCGCAGAAAGCAGACCTTGCCGGATTGCTCCACAGCAGCGACACCTGGGTCGTTGAATAGGGTAGCCGGAAAGTGGGAGAGAGATGATGGAGCTGAGCCGTAGCGATGAGGTGCTTTGTCCCACGTGTGGACACGGCAACATGGCGGGAACCGACGTCTGCGCAGACTGTGGTCAAAGCATTGTTGCCGATGATGTCCTCCCTGCTGAGGGCGACTCTGCGGCACTGGCTCAACCGCTTCTGCGGCTGCATCCGCGACGTCCCGAAACCGTGGAGCGCAGTGCCTCCCTGGCCGAAGCCGTGGCTCTGCTCAAGGGGCACAATGTTGGTTGCGTGCTGGTCACTGGCCATGGCGGCGAGCTCGCCGGCATATTCACCGAGCGGGACGTGCTGTACCGGGT
>CALFPI010000362.1 GCA_937919035.1 uncultured Gemmatimonadaceae bacterium | reverse complement strand
CCCCCTGACGAGTACGCTGTCGACGAAGGGCCAGACTACGATTCCATCGAGGGTGCGGCGCGAGCTTGCCATCGAGCCCGGGGACACGATCCGCTACGAGTTGGAGGACGGATCGGTGCGCATCCGCAAGACGTCACCCATGGATGTCGAATGGGCCTCGGCCGTCGAATCGACCCTGACTGAATGGACAAGCGCCGACGATGATGATCTGTGAGGCCTTCGCCGTCGTCGACGTTCCCTTTCCCTTCAGCGATGTGCCGCGGTCGAAACGGCGTAAGGCGTTGGTCCTGTCAGAACGTGCCTTCAACGAGCGGAATGGTGCGTCGATCCTGATGATGATCACGAGTGCGATCGGTTCTGCCTGGTACCGTGATGTCGCGCTCGAAGAGTGGGCTGCAGCGGGCCTGCGGAAACCGTGTGTAGCCCGGCCCAAGCTGTTCACTCTCGACAACCGTCTGATCAGCGCCCAGGTCGGTGAACTCGCAGCCTCAGACCGACGGGCGGTCGCACTTGCTCTGCAGGGATCGATCCCCTTGCTCGACGACGGCGCCGCATCCGGGCCACGCGGCTGAGAGGGGATCCGCACGTTGGCAGGGAATCCCACTTTCGACACATTGGAAGCATGAAAACGACAATTGATATTCCAGATAAGGTCCTTCAGGAAGCCATAGAGCTCACAGGCGCCAGCACCAAGCGAGAGGCGATCGTGACCGCCGTAAGCGACTGCAATAACCGAAAGAAGATGGCTCGGCTCGCCAGGCATCTTGGCACCTGCGCCGAGCTGATGACGCCTGCCGAACTCGAGCAACTTCGGGCGGCCGACTGATCCTTCGTGACCCTCATTGACACGTCCGCGTGGATACACAGCCTCCGTCCAGACGGAGATCGCGACGTATCCGCCAGGGTAAGAAAACTCCTCGAGTCCGGCAAAGCCTCGTGGTGCCCGCTCATCCAGCTCGAACTGTGGAACGGCGCTCGGGGCGAGAAAGAACGGCCGGGCATGACAGAAATGGCAGCCTCCCTGCCGAGCCTCCCGATCGATGACGAAGTGTGGTCAACTGCCTACGGGCTGGCTCGGTCCGCGCACGCACAAGGCCATACGGTGCCGGCGACGGATCTGATCATCGCCGCTTGTGCTCGCCGTCACGGTGTCAGGCTTGAGCACGACGACTCCCATCTCGAAGTCATACAGACGCTGCACTAAGACCCCGGGGGGCCCACGGTAGCGGCCGGCCCGGGCCCCGCAGGGCCGTCGTCTCTGGCAGCCACACATTGGGAATGACCGCCGCCCGCTGATTCAGCTCATCCCTGTCAGGAGATCCACACCGTCTTGTATTCGAAAAAGGGCTCCAGCCCCATCTCTCCGTAGCGCCGGCCAATGCCACTCTGCTTGAACCCACCCCAGGGCGTGCGATGGCTCAGCATACTGGCACTGTTGACGGTCACGATGCCCACTTCCAAGCGCCGCACGAAATAGCGTTGTCGCTCAGGCTCGTTCGTCCAGAGCGAAACGAGCAGTCCGTAGTCGGTATCGTTGGCCAGCGCCAGCGCCTCGTCGTCGCTGTCAAAAGTCAGTACGGATACCACCGGTCCGAATATCTCGTCGCGGCAGACCGGGCTGGACTGATCCGCAAAAGCGATCGCCGTAGGCTCGAAATAGCAGCCCTTTGCGTACGCGTCTCCCGACGGCTGCGCGCCACCAAACAACAGTGTCCCCTGCGCTTTTCCCGTTTCCACGTAGCCCTCCACACGCTCGACTGCTGCCCTGTCGATCAGCATGCTGGGCCCGGCAGTCTGCGCCTTTTCCTGCAGCAGAGCGATAAACTCGTCGCGCCGCGATCTGTGCAGCAGGACCCGGCTGATCGCCGAGCACGCCTGTCCGGGGAAGGCCGATCCTGCCGTCGCCGTTGCCGCCGCTTCCAGGTCCGCGTCGGGAAAGATGATCTGCGCCGTCTTGCTGCCCAGATTCAGCTGCACACGCTTGAGATCTTCAGCGGCGGCAGCCATGATCTTTTTGCCCGTCGCCGTGCTGCCGGTAAAGCTGATCAGGCGTGTCGCCGGATGTGCGACGAGAGCCTGCCCTACCTCCGGACCCCTGCCGCTGAGGGCGTTGACGACCCCCGCAGGAAAACCGGCCTCGTGGAATGCCTGCATCACCTTGAGTGCCTGCGGCGCCTCCTGGTCCGGTGCCTTGAGCACCACCGTATTGCCGGCTACCAGTGCCGGTATCGCCGACAGCAGAGCGCCCAGCATCGGTCCATTGAAGGGGGCAAAGATCGCAACGACGCCCAGTGGTTCCCGATAGACATAATTGGTGCACTGGTCACCGTGCTCTATCAGAGCGCCTGCATTGTCATCCAGTTTACCCACGTAGTAGTCGATGACGTGCTCTATCAGCGGCGGGAGGCCCTTGCCGCCCTGGGGCTGCACCTTGGCCGCCGCCAGTTCGTCGGCCATGGCATGCAGGACCTCTTTCAGTTTGGCGAACAAGGTGCGCTTGCGCTCAATGCTGCAGAACTTCCACTCTGCATAGAACGCCTCGCGCGCAGCACCAGCGGCCCGATCCACGTCAGCCGGACTGGCATCTGCGACTTCAGCGACCAATCTGCCATCTACGGGGCTATGCAGGGGGTAGTACCGCCCGGATGCAGAGGGGCACATCTGGCCGCCGATCAGCAAATCATATTTCTCGACACTCACTTCATCTGGCTCCTATTGACGTTCCACTTCTCTCACGACCAGGTTGCTGTATTCGGCGATCAGCGGCGTCATCTGCCGGAAGCCGATTTTGCCTCTGCCCAAAACTGGCCCATAAGAGCGACCATCATCTTCCCACGAGAAAATTTCGATCTCTTCATCTCGATAACCCATGTGAAATGATACTTGCGCTGCGCACTTGATCACTTTGAGGCGATAGGGATTTGCGGCGAGAGCCGCTGCCGGGAGGGGGTCTGCGCCCTGAGCGACGAGATGAAAGCCGAAACTCTTACGCAAGTTACATGTTTGAAATTCGTTCTCTTTGGGATTCCGTCGGAAATACGATACATGTAGCGCGTTGAAATCTCCGTGGTGATACTGCTCGTACGGTCCGTTCCGTTTCGCCAGATGGGCCGTCAGAATATCCTCGCCGTTACGCCCGAGAGCGGAGAAAAACAGGATCGCCAGCCCGGGCTCGCTGATCGGTTGGAAATCCCAGCTTATGGAGATGTTATCGGGGAATGTCAGCGGGCACCAATGGACAATGTTCCCCGCCTGACCTGCTTCGCGTGGGCGAAGACTCTCCTGCCGCATTCTTCCTCTGGGGAAAGAAACCACACCATCCCCCTCCATCGTCCAGTCCGCGATTTCTGCGGCCTGTGACAGGGAGTTCTCGTAGATCACATCCCGTTCCATGAGATTCACTGTACCAGACTCCGCGTGCGCTTTTGTTTGCCGGACAGCTTCAGTACCCACTGCAGGCAGAAGTGCGCCGGGGCGATCGGTTTGAGGCCATAGACTCACCATCCTCTCGCTCAACAACTGTTCACAGGACATGGTGACAGGCGACCATGCGGCCATCCTGTTCGCGCAACTCCGGCCTCTCGGCGGCACAGCGGTCGGTAGCCAGGGGGCAGCGTCGATGGAAGGCGCACCCCGATGGCGGGTCCAGGGGCGAGGGCAACTCGCCGCTGAGTACGACACGCTCGGCGCGCCGCGTCGGGTCCACGAAGGGTGTGCTCGCCAGCAGGGCGCGGGTGTAGGGATGCCGCGGGTTGCGGAACACCTGCTCCTTGGGCCCCTGCTCGGCGGTGCGGCCCAGATACATCACCAGCACCTCGTCGCTGATGAGTTCGACCACCGACAGGCCGTGTGAGATGAACAGATAGGCGACACCCATTTCCTGCTGGAGATCCATCAGCAGGTTGAGCACCTGTGCCTGGATGGAGACGTCCAGCGCCGACACCGGCTCGTCGGCAACAACGATGCGTGGCTCCAGCATCAGCGCGCGGGCGATGGCGATGCGCTGGCGCTGGCCACCGGAGAACATGTGCGGGTAGCGGTCGTAGTGCTCCGGGCGCAGGCCTACCCGCGCCAGCATCGCCCGCCCACGCTCGCGGCGTTCGGCGGCGGATTGATCGGTGTTGATAATCAGTGGCTCCTCAAGAATGGCACCGACTTTCTTGCGCGGATTGAGCGACCCATAGGGATCCTGAAATACCATCTGCACGGTGCTGCGCAAGGAGCGCGCCTGCGCCGCATCACCCGGACGTACCGCCTCGCCGGCGATGACCAGACTGCCCGCAGTGGGCGGCTCGATGAGTGTCACCAGCCGTGCCAGGGTCGACTTGCCGCAACCGGATTCGCCCACCACTGCCAGCGTGTTGCCCGGCTGCAGACGGAAGCTCACACCGTCCACGGCGCGCAGCGTCGCCGAGCCGGCGAACAGTCCACGGCGCACCTGGTAGTGACGCGTGAGCGCCTGAGCCGCCAATACTGGCGCAGCGCTCACTGGACGACCTTCCTCCAGATCGCGCAGCGATCTGGTCCGGGCGGCGTGGAACCCTCGCCGGCTGCGGAGAAAACGCACACGCCGCCGCTCATGGGGCATCCGTCCCTAGGGGGAAGAAACATCGGTGCCGGGCGCCCGACGGGCCGGAGAGCGGCGGCGACTCGCTGCGGCAACGCTCCTGCACGTGTTGACAACGCGGGTTGAACAGGCAGCCATGCGGCCGGTCGTACGGACCAGGCACGACACCCGGGATGGTCGGCAGGCGTCGGCGCCCGCCGGCGCGCTCGGGCAGAGCATCGAGCAGTGCGCCGGTGTATGGATGCTGTGGGCGGGTGAACAGATCGCCGACGCTGCGCTCCTCCACCAGCTGCCCGGCATACATCACGCCGATTCGTTGTGCCGTCTCGGCGATGACGCCCATGTCATGGGTGATCAGCACCAGCGCCATGCCGGTGTCCTGCTGCAGTTGCAGCAGCAGGTCGAGGATCTGCGCCTGGATGGTGACGTCGAGTGCCGTCGTCGGCTCGTCGGCGATCAGCAGCTTGGGATGGCAGGCGATAGCCATGGCGATCATCACGCGCTGATTCATGCCGCCGGAGAGCTGATGCGGAAACGAGGACAGGCGACCGGCGGGAGCAGGAATGCCGACCTGATCCAGCAGGTGAATGGTGCGCTCGCGTCTCTCGGCGCGGCTGCCTCCCTGGTGCACCTTGATCGCCTCCATGATCTGGAAGCCGACGGTGAAGCACGGG
>CALFPI010000361.1 GCA_937919035.1 uncultured Gemmatimonadaceae bacterium | reverse complement strand
GAGCAGGACGAAGAGCGCCGTTGCCGTCAACGTGATACGGCCCGTTCGGCGTGGGCTGGATACATACGGTTCGGCATTGATCGAGGAGACGAGAGTCCAGTCAGGCGTCTCGAGCACGGCGAAGGAGGCGACCCGCTCGCCTGCAGCCTCACCGAAGCGCAGCGCCCCCGAGGTCTGCGGTGTTGCGTCCAGCAGGACGCCGGCCAGGTCGGGCAGGGCGGTGGCGAGGAGCAGGCCCTCGAGATTTGGGTCGGGCGCAAACAGGATCGCCCCGGCATCGATGATGAGCAGATCGATGTTGCTGGCGTCACGCTGCGTCAGAACGCGATCGATGGGCACATCGAGCAGGACATAACCAGAGGGTGTGTCGGCGCCACCCACGGATCGGGCGAAACGCAGCACACGACCGTACGTGGTCGTGCTCTGAAAACTGAGGCGCAGGGGCACGCCGCCAACGGGCAGGCCCCGACCATCAGTGGGGTCGAAAGTCGAGGTCTGTGACGGCTGCGCCTGCTGCGTCAGGATGCTCGGGTCGACGGCGGCCGCGCTGGCCGGATCGTACTTGTACACCGGCTTGCCGTTGGCATCGACAAAAATGATCTGGGCGAAGCGCTCACGGGCATTGCTGAAAAACCACTCGGCGTAGTCGCGGAATTCGCTGCCTGGCGAGTCGGTCGCCGCGAGGGCGGCGCGCACGACGCGGCTGCGGGACGGCAGACTGCTGATGGCGATCAGCTCGCGGTACTTGCCAATCAGGCCCCCTGCGCCGTCTCGACGGCAGCGCGGGTCTGACGCTCGAGGACGGACTCTACCGAACGCAGCGCCATGGCATAGAACCACAGCGCCAGGCCCGCGACGGGCAGCACGGCGAGACCGAAAAGAAGCGGGGCCAGTCGCGTCCGCAAGGCGGCGCGGGTGGACCTGACCATGGGTTTCAGGGGAGCACCCCGCCGCCGACGATGGCGCGCACATCGGCGACGTAGACCCGGGAATGACCAGCCGCCAACTCGCGTACATAGACGACCTCCGTTTCGTCCGGAGACAACCGGGGACACCTGGCACTGTCACCGATGAGCAGTCTCGGATCGCTGTCGATCGGCTCATAGATCCAGATCTCGCCCGTTGTGTGATCTGCCGCGAGCAGCAGGCTGGCATTGTCGGGAATGCTGGCTGACCATTGACCCGTACGCCGGGGCAAGGGAGACAGGTAACGGGGAGGGCCGCCATCGATGGCAACGGTCCACAGAGCAAACAAGCCGACGCTGTCTGTCGCTGCGGCGCGCCGGTTGGAAACGAAGATGAAGTCCCTGCCATCGGGGCTCACCACAACCGGTCGATCTTGTGCCGCATCGACGGTGACCCGGACCGGCGGATCGCCACCGATGGTCGTCGACCAGACATCCAGGTTGCCCGCCTGCAAGGAGGGGAAGAAGATCCTCTCGCTGTCACGCCCCCAGACGGAGGCGTAGTGGTCGCCGGCGCCGAGGGTGACAGGTTGGGCATCGCCGCCATGCACCGGAACGATCCAGATGTTGGGCTGCCCCAACAGGTTGGAGGAAAAGGAGACCCACTCACCGTCGGGGGACCACGCGGGCACACCCTTCCAGGTAGAGTCCACAGCGCTCGCAACCAGCGTGTCGATGCGCCCTGTGCCTGTGTCGATGGCCAGCAGGTCCAACGTCGCGGCAGCCACGTAAGCGACGCGCTCGCCGTCAGGTGACCACGCGGGATAGCCGTAGACAGCGTCAACAGAGTCGGCCAAAATACGGGTGGATCCGCCCTGCAACGGGATCAGGACGAGTTGTCCCCTGCCTCTCTGCCGACCCCGAGTGACGGTGACGCCCGTACCGTCCGGGGACCAGTCGGCCATCCACGTCTCGAGACTGTCGTCGCCGGTGACTGCCATGGGCTGGCCGCCATCGACGGACATGATCCAGCAGCGTGGCAACATGCGGTCACTCTGAAACAGGATCCAGCGACCGTCCGGTGAAAACTTCGGCACGAAGATCTGGGACTTGCCCGTCGGGAGAAAGTGAGGCACGCCGCCATCGGCGGAGATCAGCGCGACCTGACTGGCGTCCCGGGCTGCATCATAGGCGATCGTCAAACCGTCCGGAGACCACGACGGAAACTGGTCCCGCCCGAGATCGGTCGTGATCCGCCGTGCCACACCGCCGGCGGCGGGAATGGTGTAGATGTCCTCGTTGCGGCCGACGAGGGCCGAGTAGGCGATGCGTGCGCCGTCCGGTGACCAGGTGGGCGCTACATCCTGAAAGGATGTGCCCAGGTCAGCCAGTGGTGTGGGCTCACCGCCATCGAGAGACACGGTCCAGATTCGGTTGCTGCCGCCACGGTTGGAACTGAAGCAAATCGTTCGCCCGTCCGGAGAGAAGTCGGGATACCAGTCCCACGAATCATCTTCACCCGAGGTGATCTGACGCGCCTCGCCGCTGCCGTTGCTGGCTTGAATCCAGATGCGCTCGCCGCGGACGAAAGCGATGCTGTCACCCATGGGTGACCAGCCAGCGGAGTGGGCCCGCGACTCAAGCCCACTCAGGGCCCGGAGCCGCGACGGTCCGACGGTCAGCGTGTCGGGCGCCTGGACCGCGGCGGTGACAGTCGCCACCAACAGGATGATGGGAATCGTGTACTTCGTCATGTGCATCCTTCAATGGATCCCGTGAACATCGTGTGGTGCGGGCCAACGCAGACTGCTATACGGGGGCGCAGGGACTGGGCCGAGAAGGCTGAGCGCGAGATACCGCATGGAGGTACGTAAGCACAAGGAAGCGTCCGTCAGCAACCAGCCGTCCCCTGAGAGGGGCGCCAACACTGTTTCGGCGCGTTTACCGCACGAGTCGGATGCCCGACCCGGTGTCCCGCGTGTGGATGAATACGATCGAGTGCTCAAGGCAAGGTTGACCAGCCGAGCCACTATATGAGATGAGAGTGTGAGTTCAAGACGTGCTGTGGCAGTCACATGGCGGTCGTGCCAGATGCCTGCCGAGGCGCACGTCTCTTCCCTGCCCATCGTAGCCCCATTGGCCCTGCCGCGTCTGGCCAGACATCATCGCTTGCAGCGACGAGACCATCAACGCCCCCGCAATCGCATTGCTCGTCACCACGGACGCCTCGACCTGCTGTGCACAAGGTCTGGGCTCCGCCTCGCGCTGCACCAGACGAT
>CALFPI010000360.1 GCA_937919035.1 uncultured Gemmatimonadaceae bacterium | reverse complement strand
AATGGAAATGCAAAACCGGCAAAATTGGAGCCGCCACCGAAACACCCCACAACAACATCCGGGAGCGCTTCACCCGCCTTCTGCAATTGCTTTTCGGCCTCCAGACCGATCACAGTCTGATGCAGCAGGACATGATTGAGTACGGAGCCAAGAGCGTAGTGGGTGTCTTCTCTGGAGACCGCGTCTTCGATCGCTTCGGAGATGGCAATCCCCAACGAACCTGAAGAGTTTGGATCGGTTGCCAGAATGCTGCGCCCCGTCTCGGTCTGGTCGCTGGGACTGGGAAGTACCTTGCCACCGTAGAGCTCCATCACCGCCTTGCGGTACGGCTTCTGATCATAGCTGACACGCACCATGTAGACCTGACACTCCAGATCAAACTGACCACAGGCAAAGGACAGGGCTGTGCCCCACTGACCGGCACCGGTTTCGGTGGCGATGCGCTTGATGCCCTCCTGTTTGTTGTAGTAGGCCTGAGCGACAGCGGTGTTCGTCTTGTGGCTGCCCGAGGGGCTGACGCCCTCCCACTTGTAGTAGATGCGGGCCGGCGTACCGAGTGCCTTTTCCAGACGACGGGCTCGATACAGGGGTGAAGGGCGCCACAGGGCCAGCAGGGACCGCACCTCATCCGGGATGCTGATCCAGCGCTCCTGCGACACTTCCTGCTCGATGAGAGCCATGGGAAACAACGGCGCCAGATCCTGGGGGCCCACTGGCTCGTGCGTACCCGGATGCAGCGGCGGCGGCATCGGGTTGGGGAAATCTGCCTGAATGTTGTACCACGCCTCGGGGATTTCACTTTCCTCGAGGGTGATTTTTGTTGCCTCCATCGATCCTCCTTTGTCGTCCCTGTATAAAAGGTGTCAGGTATCAAAAGGGTGCCAGGCCGATTCGTGCTTTCGCCTCAGATGCTGGCGGCGACACGTGCCTGCGGGTTCTTCACCGACTTCTCCAGTGACTCCAGAACTGCGACCGGGCCCAGCATGGTCTCTTCGGTTTCGGCGGTCTTGCCGGTACGGAACATGTGCACAAAATCCTTGATGCCCGTCAGATAGGAACTCTCATCCATGGTGATGGGCATATCGATGCGGCCCTTTTCACCGATGACGGACATATGAAAAGCCGGACGGGCCCCGGGGCCGATCAGGTTCATCGTGGCAACAATACCCGAGCGGAACAGGATATTGGCCGTGTGGTTCGGCCCGGCGCCCTTGACGATCTGTACGCGTTGAAAGTCATATCCCACGAGACGCAGAATCATGTCCACCTGATGAATTCCGTAGAAGAAGATCCCACCCCACTTGGATCGAATATCACATGGGCCGGTGGAAACCACTGTCTGAATCGCGCCAAGTTTGCTGACTTCTCGCGCCAGATTGGCGAAGGATGCCTGCTTTGGCAGAGTTGAGAAGGAGCACACCGGCACACCAAGCTCGCGGGCGCGGGCAAGGAATTTGCGCCCTTCGGCACGCCGATAACAGAACGGCTTGTCGATAAACAGGGGTACTTTTGTCTCCAGAAACGGGATGGCCGCCGGCAGGTGAAACTTGCCATGTCGATGGTCGATCGCGATGGCATCGACTGCACCGATCATATCCTCGGGCCGTTGCACGATGGTCGGGATCTGCCCCTTCTCGGCTGCCACCTTCGCGTAGGCCTTGGTCTCACCCCAGACATGGGTGACGCGCACGCCGCGTATCTTCGCGTCGATATTCAGCACTTTGGCGATGGCAGCCGTATGGCTGTTCTCCGCACCGATCATCCCAATCTTCAACATCTCGACACTCCCTTTCGTTGCGTCCGGTTATTGTCCAAAGGACCACAGGGACAGGGCCGTCTTGCCGAGGACCCACTCCATGTCCTCAGCGGCGATGAAGCGACTGAACTCATCCTGCACCACCGACAACGTCTGCCCGTATTCGGCCTTGCCCTGTGACACGGGCCAATCCGTACCCCACATGATGCGCTGCCCGCCGAAGGCCTGATAGACGTCCTGCACGAGGCTGTGGGTGTCAGCCCAGGGGTAGCCCTGCGAGGAGATCGACCACGTGTGGCTGATCTTGACGGTCACTCGGGGATAACGGGCCAGATCCGTCAGCAACTTGCGCCCTTCGAGGTCATCCGGGCCGCAGTCCGCCATGTGGTCGATAACCAGGTCCAGGTCTGGATGACGGTCGAGCAGGGGCACGAGATCGCGCAGGCGGGGTGGCTGGGTCAACAACAACAATGGCACCGACAGGGACTCGGCGCGAGCAAAGATAGGGTCCATCTTCGCCGCATCCGTGAACCAGTCCCCGGCAGCACCCACGGACGGACTCAGACGCACACCGTGAATGCCCTTCTCCGTCCACTCACTCACATGATCCGCAGCGGCGGGATCCGCGGGATTGACCCGGCCCACACCCATGAACTTGTCGGGATAGCGACGCACACAGTCGGCTACGTAGCTGTTGTCCCAGCGGTAGTGAATTACCTGCACCAGAACCGTGCGCTCCACCCCCCCCGCCGCCATCAGATCCAGCAGCATTTCGGCCGTGCGGTCCTCCGCAGGAGGGTTGGTATTTTCTGCGGGCCAGGGAAACTGCGGAGCATTCAACCAGACGTGTGTGTGCGGATCGACAATTTGCATGGTTGTATCGCGCGAACCTTCGTGACGTGCCGGCTGATCCGGGCACAGGGCCCTGTCAGCCCGGTGAGCAGCAAAAGCGGGCGGCATCGCGCCCTGCATGAGTATAGGAAGCGGCAGCGCCTTGCTGCTGTCAACGCGCGGGTAGCTGGCGCTTGTCGGGCAGTCTGTACCAGGCTACCGGGGCGGCCGAATGTAGCGGGCCGCATAGGACCGAACGTGGCGTCCATTGAGGACGTGGAACCGCCGCAGACGGTCTACGGTATCTGCCGAGAACCGCCGCAAAGGCAGGTAGACGAGCTGCCTGCGAAACTCCCGGGCCAGCCGGCGCCACCGCGGGGACAGCGGCTGCGGCGAAACGACAACGACACGCCGCTCCTTCGAATGCAGGCACGCTCCAGCCAGCAGTCTTTCCTCCAGGCTGGCAAGACCTTGCAGGCGCGGGTCCGTCCATACATCGGCAATGGGCTTGGGTGGAAAAATGAACATGCAGCCGCCATAGAGGGACTGGCCGATACCGGGCCCAACGATGCCCTCCTCATGCGGCGTGGCAAAGAAGCTGAGCGTCGATTCCTCTTCGTGTTCGGCGTACCACGTGCTGCGCCACGTGTACGTAGCCGGGTCCGCAGGCACGTCAAAAAGCATGACGACCACCTCGATGTTGCCTCGACTCGGGGGCAACTCCCGCACGTACAACTCCCCTGTATGCCAGTTGCGCAGGGTCTCACGGATGTCGAGGCCGTCTTTCAGCGACGCGGAGAACTTTTCCACCTTGGGCAGGTCGAGGCCCAACAGGGAGCGGGCTTGCTCGCGTACGTGTTGTTGAAAATTCTCGATCCGCGTGTCCTCAGGCGGGTAGGAGCACTGACCGAAAGGGTCCCATTCCATGCGCCACTGCTCTCGCAACGGCGCCGGCGGTGTCGGCCGCAACTGCAGGTTGCGCCAGGTCCTGGGAACGCCTGCCAGTCGATTCCGCGCATCGCGAGCATTGCCATCGTCATCGGTAATCTGGCGAAAGTCCAGATGGGCACCCTTGTCCCCACGCGGGCCAATCCGTTGGGGCGGGTACTGTCGAGCCGTATCGATGAGGGCCAACGCGTAGTCGTCACCGATGACTTGCTTGGCCGCCAGCGCCAGATCGTAAAGTTGAGGTGTCATGCGATGGTCCAGCAGAGTACGATTGCGCACGTACTGGAGCAGCACGCGCAACCTCTGCGGAGTCAGGGATGCAGCCTGCTCGGCCAATGGCCGTCCCACCTCGGTCTCTCCCGCATGCAGGGCACGATCCCGGGCCTCGATGAGCAATGTCTTGATACCGTCGATGGACTCACTGGCATCAAGGCGCCCGGTCACCTCCTCGGCGCGCCGGTGCTCATAGAGGAAACTGAGATAGGGCAACTCCCCCATCAGGAAATACAGGCTGTCCTCGGCCAGTTCTGTGAGGACGGGCATTCGGGGCCGACCGAAGGGCTCCGGATAGGGTGCTCTGCTACGGAAAGCGGCGCGCACCCATGGCCAATCCTGCAGCGAACAGAGAAAGACGACGCGCTCATGCTCGAGCTCAAGCAGATGCAGTTGATAGGCCATGTGGCGAATACGTTCGTCGCGCTGACTACCAGGCACCGGTGTCGGCAGCACCGGCAGGCAGGCGGCGGCAAAGGCTTCCAGACCCGTTGTCGGCAGCGGGTAGGGATCCGGTAACTGCAGATCTACAGGCGTCTCCCAGACGGCCACCTCCAGATCGACCCAGGCGCGACCCACATCGGCGCTCTGGGCCACGCGAAGGGCCTCGATCAGGGGCTGGCATGGATCGATGGGAACATAGCTGCAGCCCCCACGGCCATCACTGCTGGCTGCATCATCTTCGTCCTGAATCACCACGGAGACTCTCGGCAGTCCTTCGACCCCCTCCTCGACGCCAGCGGCAAAGGAGGGAGGCAAGGCCACGGCAAGACAATCCCATGCACCGGCTGCCTCGGCTTGCAGACGCCGACGGACTTCACGGGCAAAGAACGCCGAGCCGTGCACAACGGGCAGCACCGTGACCCGGGTAGACAGATCAAAGACGGGATTGATCACGGCAGCACCACTCGTCTACGACTCGTCATCGGGTGCTGTGGGGCCGAAACCGCCTGGTGGCTGATGGTCGCCGAAGAACAGATCATCGAGGCTCAACCCCGCGCCGGCGGCGGACGCCTTCAGGGCCCGTTCGCGCTCCGCAGCGACCCGGTCGAGATCGGTCGCGTCCTCGCCAAGAACTCTCTGGACCGCCTCCAGCCAGGCCGCATCCGTCGACAGTGGATGGCCGACGCCGGGGGCATCACCCTCGGCCTGGGCCAGACGCTTGAGCGCGTAGCGGATGATATGGATGCCATCCCGTGGGGAGTGTTCGAGATCGAGCGTGTGTGCCCTCTGCAGGAAATCAACGGTCAACTGTAACAGCTCCGCCCGAGCGAACGGCACGTGGTAGCGCAGAATCTCCATCTCGTCGGCCCGGTCCGGAAAGCCGAGTTCGAGTGTCGGTTGCAGCCGTGACAGGATGTATTCGGGCACTTCATACGTCGACTCGTCGTCGTTCATCGTCACGACACAACGAAAATCGGCATGGGCGTGTATCGTCACCCCAGCGATGATCGACTCGGCATATCGCCGATAATCGAGCAGAGGCGCCAGGGATGCCCAGCTCTTTTCACTCATGCGGTTGCCCTCGTCGAGGACGCAAACCCCACCGCGAATCATCGCCGTGACCAATGCCGAAGCGTGATACGAGATCCGACCGGACTCGGCCAGCACAGGCGTAACCAGCAGGTCTTCGGGTCTGGTGTCACTGGTGCACTGAAAGATGTAGAGATCCTGGCCACGACTGCGCGCAGCAGCCGAGGCCAGCGTCGTCTTGCCGATCCCGGGGGGGCCAATCAGTCGGGGCGCCAGCGGGAGATCCTCGTCGCAGACCACGAGCCAGCAGGCCAGCAAACTGCGCAGAGATTCAGACTGCCCAACCCATCGATGATCAGAGGTCACGGGTCGCCCCAGATGCAGAGTAACGTCGTCGATCAGGACGCTGGAGGATGCCGTATCATTGCCGTTCATATGTAGTCAAGTCTTCCGTTGCAGTCTGGTTGCCGTCGTCCCGGGCCGACGATATCTTCACAGCCGCTCACGATCATGCGGGCCGGCCTCGTGCAGACAGGGCCGGCTTCTTCGCGTACGCTGTTGAAGCAGGAGATGGTGCGAAAAATGAGCCACCAGAGTCGATTTGATGTAACAACTAACGGGGGCGTCACGGCTGGACAGGAGTGGATCTGCGATGGTGATGTGCCCATCGCGCGACTCGAACACGTCGTGGTCGAGCAGCCGGAACAGAACCTACGCTACTTCGATCGCAACCTCAAACCAGTTGTACTGCGGGATTTGAAGTTGACGCCCAATGGGCGACCCCTCGTGGCGGGGGTCCAGATGTTCTGGAACCTCGACGGTCATATCATCACTTCTGAACTGCTCGATGTCACCGTCACCGGTCGCGGCACCGCTTGTCTGACACTGACGGTGATCACCACCGATCCAGGGCATGTGGCCCTGTCTCGCCGGGTCCTGACGATCACCTGGGACGAGGCGTCGGCGTCGTATGTATACGAATTCGCCTGCCATCTGACACTGCAGGCGCCGCAGACCTTTGATCGACCCGGTTCACCGGATGCCGTTCATTTCGAAATCAGCGATCCCTGGTATTGTGACGTGCCGGCACCAACGGTGGCCTTTGCTGGCGCCTGGTCGGCCCACGGATTCACCCGTTTGCTGGCGGAGCCAGCAGACGGCAGTGTCTGGCAGATGCCGCTCAATCACCTGGCCACTGGTATCCCCGCGCCGCAATCCTTTCGCGACGGTGGCATGCTGGTGCTGGCGGACAGCCCCAACAACAATCCTGCCTTTGAATTTGTTGGCCCCACGGCTGCAAGAACCGGTATCGGGGTGTGCAACTGGGGTTACGATGTACACTTCCGCGCAACCTACCAGCGCGAAGAACTCTACGCCCCCATCTGCGAGACCTTTCGCGTGCGCCGCTGTCCCGATGATCGCGTCGCCGACCTGCTGCAAAGGGCCAGCCCCGTGCCCGCCGTGGCCTACGCCGGACACCATGAACTGCCCCGCTATGAGCGGCAATCCAGTTTCGCCAAGGGGCTGCGACTGGACGAACCGGCTGGCCTGTTGGATCCGTGGCCGTGGCTGCCCGCCGGTGATGGCGCGCGCTGGTGCAAGGACTCGGGTCGCAGCGATGACTACTCGCTGGAAATCAGACGCCTCGAGGCAGGTGTCACCGAGTGGACGATGGACCGCGAAGGCGAGGGCGCCTGGACGCAGCGATGGCGCACCTCCACCGGATTCCGTGTGCATGTATGGGTGCGCACCGAGGCCGTGACGGGCCGCGGCGCCAGCCTGGGTCTGCGCTGGATCATTTACAACCACCCCGAACGGCACCCGTTGATCTGTTCCTCCGCTCTGCAGCAGACCACGGGCTGGACGCGACTGTCAGCAGAGATCCACGGCCCGGTGCCAGCCGCTGTGAGTGCTGTGCAGATCGTGCTGCGCCTCGATGGCGCTGGCGCGGTCTGGTTTGATGACATCGACGTGGAAATCCTCGGACCGGAGACGCAATGTTTGACCTCGTAATCAGCGGTGGAACCGTCATCGACGGTACTGCCAGCCCCCGGAAGCGCGCCGACGTCGGCATCCTCGACGATCGCATCACCGCGGTAGCCGACGACCTGTCCGGTGCCGACAGCCGGCAGCGTATCGACGCGGCCGGCCGGATCGTCGCCCCGGGCTTCGTCGACGTGCACAATCATTCTGACGCCTGGCTGCGCAAGGTGCCTCATCTGGTACCCAAGACAGCCCAGGGCTTCACCACCGAAGTCATCATGGCGGACGGCATCTCCTATGCCCCCGTGGACGAGGATACGGCGCCTGAGTGGATCTACTACCTGCGCTCCCTCAATGGCCTGCTCTTTGAGGAATACGACGGCTGGCGCTCCATTGCCGATTACATGGCGGGCCTGGATCGGCGCATGGCCCAGAACGCCATCACCCATCTGCCGTATGCCAACGTCAAGGCTATGGCTGTCGGCTGGGGCCGCGACGTACCCGACGACTACCAGATGACACTGATCCGTGCCGACATCGAGCGGGGTATGGCAGAGGGTGCCGTGGGGGTCTCTTTCGGCATCGACTATATCGCCCAGTGTTTTTCCACAACAGACGAGATGGTCGAAGCCTGCGCTCCCATGTCCCCGCACGGACTGTACGTGACGCATGTACGGTACAAGAAGGGCACTCTCGAAGGTGTGCAGGAGGCCGTCGAAATCGGGCGCCGGGCCAACGTGCCCGTGCATATTTCCCACTTCAAGGGCACAACGCCGCAGCAGATCGATGAACTGCTCAACTACGTCGACAAAACGGCGCGCAACGAAGTGAGTTTTTCCTTCGATGTATATCCGTACCTGCCGGGTTCAACGATGCTCAACTTCCTGTTGCCCTATGATGTCTGGGAAGACGGTCCCCTGGGCGTCCTGCCCAGACTGCGAGACCGTCGCGTACGCCGCGAGTTCGCCCGTGGCCTGGCCGCGACGAACCTGGCCAACGTGCATATCGCCTGGTTGCCAAGCCGCGACAATGCCAGGCACATCGGCAAATTGCTGTCCGACTATGTCGCCGAAGTCGGCAAGAGCGCAGAGGACGCTCTCTGCGATCTGCTGATCGAAGAAAACCTGGCGGTGTTGCTCGTTTTCCACCATGGTGACGACGGACTCATCGGCGAATTCCTCGCGCACGACTGCTACATGATGGGCACCGACGGCATCTACTTCCCTGACGGTCGCGTCCATCCCCGCATGTATGGCTCCGCCCCCCGGCTGTTGGGTCCGTGTGTGCGCGACAGCAAGTTGTTCAGCCTCGAAGAGGCTGTCGCCAAACTCAGTGACCGGCCGGCGCGCCGTTTCGGTTGTGCCGAGCGCGGCCAGGTTCGTGAAGGCTGGTTCGCCGACCTCGTGGTGTTTGATGGCGACAACGTCGTTGACAACGCCACCTATGCCGACCCGCATCAGTTGCCCACCGGTATCGATCACGTCATCGTCAACGGCACGCCCGTCATCACCGATGGCGCCGCCGTCGAGGATCTGGGACCGACGCTGCCGGGGCGTTCCCTATCATTCAAGCCCTGAGGCACGGTTGCCAGTCCTATGAACACACCCCCTGAGGAGTTCCTTCGCGTCTCCCCCGAAGCCTTGCGCTCCTTCGCTCTTGCCTGTCTGCAGGTGGCAGGAATGAACACCGTCCATGCCGAACAACTCGCCCGCCTGCTGGTCGACTCCGACCTGCGAGGTGTGCGCAGCCATGGCACGCGCGCCCTGCGTGGTTACGCCAAAGTCATCCAGCAACGACAGGTCAACCCCGATCCGCAGATCTCGATCATCGCTGAAACGGACACGTCCATCCACATCGATGGGGATGGCAGTCTCGGCTACGCACCAACCATGCTGGCCACGGAAAAGTGTATCGAGAAAGCCAAGAACAAGGGCACAGCCGTTGGTGCCATCCAGTGTATCGGCCACTACGGCTCCGCTGGTCATTACGTGCGCCGTGCCATGGCGGAAGGACTCATCGGCTTTTCCGTGCAGAGCGCCAGCCCGCAGTACTATGCCAACAACGAGGGCCGGCGCGCCGCCCACTATGGCAATCCGCCCATGTGTTTCGGCCTGCCAAGTGCCCAGGAGCCACCTGTCGTGCTCGATGTGGCAACCTGCATTCTGGCAGACTATCAGCGTGGTGAGGAGTTCGAGGCGCTGGAAGAGTTGATCCCGGCGGCGTTCTTCAAGTCCATGGGCTTTACCGCCATCGGTACCGCCCTCGGGGGCGCCTTTGTTGGTCAGGCAACCGAACGGGCCGGACAGATCCTGCAAACGTATCCATCCGCTCGCCTGGGTGGCATGATCTGGCTCGTCGACGCCTCGCTGTTTGTCCCGGGAGAGATGTTCCGTGGCGCCGTGGATGACATGGTGCGCCTGGCCAGGGAACAACTGGTGCCCATGCGCGGCTATACGGAAGCGACCCTACCGGGCAGCGTCGAACATCGCCTTGAGCAGGAATACAGTGCCAATGGCATCAAGATGGGGCAACTGGAGCGTGACCGTCTGGCCGAGCTCGGCGCAGAACTTGGGGTCGAGATTCCCTGGTAGACACTCTGTGCCCGGAGCCTGGATCTGGACCTGGACCTGGGCCTGGACCTGGGCCGGGACCTTAGGCTCGATTCAGCGCCCCCTCAGCGACCAGCCTGCAACACCCCATGGGCGATGTGCCAGTCCTCGACCTGATTGAGGACGGTCGCCGACGTCGGCAGGCTGCCGTCATCTACACGCCCGAGACTCTGGTGAATCTCCGCTCGTTTCTGCGCGTGGTGCTCGCGCGTGCGCACGAAGTTGTTCCACTCCGCCAGCGACGCGGCGACATCTCTTGAGCCGATGCGCTCCCTGACCCACGCTTCGAACTGCACGTAGGACGGGCGCGTTGTGGTCAGGTGTTCGTTCACCTCGTCACGATCCAGCCCCAGCACATCAACGATGACACGTTTGTCGAGACCCCCACCCAGACCGGGGTACTCCTTGTGCAGCAGCCCTGAGGCCTCCAGCAGCACCTTGTGCCAGGTCCGCGGCAGCTGGCAGACACCCAGCGATCCATAATCGAGCGAACTCACCAGGGGTACGGTCTGGCCCTGCCACGTTCCAGCATCAGCGCCTGGCAGAACCCCTTCGTGCCAGAAATGCCAGTCCTCCAGATGATTGAGGATCACGGCGCTGACCACGCCGGCGTCGGGGGCAAATCCCAGCGTGGCATAGATGTCGTCGATCTTGTTCTGCTTGTGTGTCCGCTCGGCAATGTAGGCCGTCCATGCGTCACACACGTCGGCGCCCGGTACTCCTACCTGATCGACGACCCAGGCCTCAAAGCTCAGGTAGTCGGGGCGCTGCTCATGGATGTGAGCCAGCGTCCGCGCCTTGTCGAGGCCAAGGCGCGCGAGCACCATGCTGTCGAGTCCTTCCGTCGCTTCCGGGTATTGGCTGTCGAGCAATCCCGCCGCATGCAGCGACACCTTCCACCATGTGCGGGGTAACTGGCACATCCCGAGAGGACCGTAACAGATACTGCTGATAAGAGGAATCATGACGCCGGGCTCCTGGGGTTGGCGAAGGAAAAACAGATCAGATGACGCCCTGCTGGCGGAGTTGCTGCAGCTCGGCGGCGTCCAGGTCGAGCCAGCCGCGCAGAACTTCATCGGTGTGCTCACCCAGCACGGGAGCCGGTGACACAGCGCGGCACGGGCTGTCGGAAAACTTCAGCGGCGGGCCCGGTACGGCCACATCGCCGCCAGCAAAGCTTTGCCGATGCAGCAGGCCTCTTGCCAACACATGCGGGTCGCTGACGATGTGTGACACGTCGTTGACCGGGCCGCAAGGCACTCCTGCAGCTTCGAGGTCTGCCAGCCACTGGTCGACAGGGCCCGTGGCGAAGATGGCAGCCAACTCCGTTTCGAGCGGGCCATGGTTCTGGGTCCGTGCCGCGTTGTCGACGTAGCGAGGATCCTCTGCGAGTCCGGGTTTGTGCAGGACCTCACACAAGCGCCCGAAGAGTCGATCATTGCCGGCGGCAACCACGACATACCCATCCGTGGCCGCAAAGAACTGGAATGGTGTGATCGTCGGATGTCTGGAGCCCAGAGGCCGTGGGGCTTCGCCGGTGACATCGAAGCGGGCGATGGCATTTTCCAGCAACGAGATCTGACAGTCCAGCATGGATATGTCCACGTGTTGCCCTTTGCCGACAGCTCTCGCCCGCGTCAGAGCCGCCAGCACGCCGACAGCGCAATACAGCGCGGCGCTCAGGTCCGACGTTGACGAGCCCACCCGCACCGGCGGCTGTCCCGGCAAACCCGTAATTGAGGCAAGACCGCTCATGGCCTGCACGATCACATCGTAGGCAGGACGATGCGAGTACGGACCACTTTGACCGAAGCCTGACACCGAAGCGTAGACGATGCGCGGATTGCGAGCCGCTACTGCATCGTAGTCCAGGCCAAAACGAGCCATGCTTCCGGGCCTGAAGTTCTCTACCAGCACATCACAGTGGCTGGCCAGATCGAGCGCCAGTTGCCGCCCGCGATCGGTGTGCAGATCGAGCGTCACCGACTTTTTGCCACGATTGACACTGAGGAAATAGGCGCTGACGCCGTTCTGGCTGCCCGTATCACCAACGAAGGGACCAAAGCCGCGGGCTTCATCACCCACTCCGGGCAATTCGATTTTTGTGACCTCGGCACCGAGGTCCGCCAGAACCATGGTCGCAAAGGGCCCGGCAAGCACACGGGTGAAATCGAGGACACGCACATCGCCGAGCAAGTCCTGTTGGCTCGTCTGCGTAGTCACGATGGCGGCGCCAGAATACAGGCACCCTCACCGGGTGTGGCGATGCTGTGCTCGAGATCGAGTGCGGGCAGACCCAGATCCTCCTGCACGACCCGTTCCAAGGCGGCGCGCGGCTCTCCCTGCAGAAAGCGACGCGAGATCAACCCACCCACATTGCCACCCCAACCAGCGCCAAGACGCTGGACGGCCCCGGCATCGGCTCCGTGTGACAGTAGAAATCTGTTAAGCGTCGTCACGACACGATCATAGGCGTCCGTCATACGGCCGTAGCCGCCCGGCACAAAGGCAAGTCGGGTGCGGGGATCGCCAGCGGGCCGTTGCGCCAGAGCATGCAACTCCTGCTCGGTAACCTCGGTGTCATAGTCGCCGGCATGGGAGATCCGCACGAGTTCGAAGGCCGTCGCCACATCTCCCGCCGCGAGGAACTCGAGCATCGCTGCCACGCGGTCCTGTTCGGCCAGGCCGAAGGTGAATCGACGGCGCAGGTGCACGGGGTAATCGGCGGTGATGCGTGGAAATTTGTTGCCAATGTCGCGCTCGTGCATGGCGGCATACTGTAGTCCGACGCCTGTTGCCGCTGCCAGAGCCTGCATCTGTGCCAGTGTCGTGCAGGGTGGAACCGCTGCCAGCAGTTCACACAATTGCGACGTATCAATGCCCAGATTCCCAGGGGTTATATCGCGAATCATATCGATGCGCTGACGATAGTCCGGTGCCAGGTTCTCCCAACCCGGTGTCCCCTCCCGTGCCGGCAACAGGACATCACGCACCAGCCAGGTCCCCAGTGGGTAGGCCAGGACTGTCTCTTCCTTGCCGGCTTCGTCATACACACGGGGCACCCCGCTATCGAGAATGACGGCGACATAGTCGTCCGGTAAACGCGCCGAGCCGCAATCCTGTGCGGGAAAGACACCGACGCTGACAAGTTGGTCTGCCTTGCCCAGGACCATACCGCCGTGATCGGCGGTGCCACCGCGGGTACCGCGGATCCACTCTGATGTGCCGACTCCGTCAATCGCGTCTGCCCAGCTCATATCAGACCCCGGTTCGGTTCCGTGCAAACCGAGATACGCCCAGGCTGTGGAGATGACCAGGGCGGAAGAGGAGGACATGCCGCCGCTCGGGGATACGTTGCTGACAACAAGAGCATCGATGCCGCACGGGCTGTGCCCGGCACGGCGCAGCCAACTCTCGAGATAGACAAGCCCTCCCTGAGGCAGAATGCTCCAGCTGTCATCGAAAGAACTGCCCGTGGCCTGCTCGCGCCGCGCGCAGATGTGCCCGGCGTAATCGAGCAAAGCCTGCCGGGAGTCGATGGGTGTGGCGGGACACAGATCGGCGAGGCGAAATTCAGCAGGATCGAAGCTGCGGGCGACGCCATCCTCATCCTCGCAGAGACTGCGGAGACGGACCACGTCGTCCTCACGAGCGGCCGCAATCGTTACCGTGTCGTGCCCACGTACCGCCAGATGCAGACTTGGCATGCCGCCATAGTCGATATGCATGCCGGCGATGTTCATCTGTCCGGGACAGCGGGAGATGACGACGAGCCGCGCGTCCCCACCTGCGGGGTAGGCCTCACTGAAAGTGGTCAGGGCCGCTTGCAGACGGGCTCGCCATGCCCCCGCGTTGCCGCCATACAACCCCTGCACCCGGCGCCAGAGTTCCCCGTCCTCATCTGCAAAGGCGCGTCGCCACGTCGACAGAGGCGCCGCCCAGTTCTGCTGCGCCATCCGATTACTCCAGGTCCGCCACGTCGATCACCACACCATTGATCGCAACCGTGCCACCATAGGTGACTGGGTCGGTGGACGCATCGATGGTCATATCAACGACGATGGGTCCCTCACTTTCCGCATCGCGGAAGGCCAGGTCGCCCTTCACTGTGATCGGTGAAACCAGCAGATCCATTATCAATTGCCCGTCGAGAAAGAACACAGAATCGGGTGAGTATTGCTCGAAGCGAAACGTACTGCCCGCGACGACGATCTGCCCTCCTCCTGCGCCTTCCACCGTGCCGCCGCCAACAAAAAGCAAGGCGATTGCCTTTTCTACGGCAGAATTCATCTCCGCCACAACTGCTGCGTCGAGTGAAACCGCGTCCCCAGAACCAGGGCCCGTGACAGAGTCATCCGCCGCGCCGTCATCACCATCGTTGCAGGCAAAGAACAGCGTCGCCAGGGCCATAACCCACACGGGCGTCCGGCGAAATTTTGTCGCTCGGTAAATCATGTGTTGTGTCATCTCCGCTATCAGGCGTTCAGGGAACGCCGCAAGTGCTGCAGTCGCTCCGGGAAATTGGTAAGAATTCCATCCACGCCACAATCGATCAACCGCTGCATCTCGGGCTCTTCGTCAGCGAAGAAGGGATTGACTTCCATGCCATGCTCATGGGCATCCTCGACCAGCTCAAGGGTTGTCATGGCATGCCCCGGTTGCAGGATCAGACAGTCGATCTGCGCACAACGAGCCACGTAGTCCTCTGCCGGGCGTACCGACAGGTTGCAGATCTGCAACTTCGGCGCGCGCTCGCGGGCGCAGCGCAGGGCGGCGGCGTCTGCCGCAATGAAAGCGTTCTCCAGTCGGCCGCGTGCCACCAGCACGTCAACGACCTCGGGTGCCACCTGGGGCCGATCTTCATCATCCGCCTTGACGTGCACGTTGAGACGGACGGAGTCCGGAATCAGGTCCAGGGCCTCATCGAACAGGAGAAACCGTTGTCCGGCGAAAGCCGGATCATACCAACTGCCAGCATCGAGCCCGGCAATCTGGGTTGTCGTCAACTCGGCAACGCGGCCCTTGCCATTGCTGGTGCGATCGACGGAACGATCGTGAATGATGATCAGTCCCCCATCCGCACTTCGATGAATATCGAGTTCGATGCTGTCGACGCCCAGGCGCAATGCCTCGGCGAAGGCCGCCGCCGTATTCTCCGGACATGTGCCGGATGCCCCACGGTGGGCGACAACCGCGAGCGATTCGACAATCGCGAGCGAGTGTCGATGCTCCTTTGCGGTGGGACTCAATGGATCTCCTGGTGAGACTGGGTGTATTTCGGCAAGGTCGCCAGATCGAGGTCGCAGCCAAGTCCGGGTCGGTCCGGCGTCACCACATAGCCGTTGACGAATTCGATGGGCTCCAGGATCAGGTCATCTTCGCGGGTCCAGCTGCCGACGAAATCTGAGGCCATGGTGCAGTTCGGTGCCAGCGCGGCGGCATGAATGTAGGACGTATCGATAATGCCCAGATCATTCCCCGAGCCGTGCCAGCAGGCCATACCCGCGGCTGCAGCAATATGCGCCAGATCAGGCATGGCGACCGGACCTGAACCCAGATTGAAGCAGTCGACACAACCTGCCTGCAGGGCCTCCAGCATCTTCGGCCCCGAACCAAGGTGCATGGCGATGGGGGCATCCACCTCTTCGTGGATGCGAATCCAGCCCTCTATGTCTGTCTTGGGAATCGGGTCCTCGAAGACCTCGACGTTGCCCAGAGCCACGAGCCGATGCGCCAGCTCGATCGCCTGTGCTGCCGTGTGGAAGCGCTCGTTGGGATCAACTGTGACCTTGAAGTCGACACCACCTACGTCCCGCATGGCCCGCAGGCGCTCTTCCATGGGTTCATCAAGCTTGCACTTGATCTTGACTCCATGGAAGCCCTGCTGCAGGGCCCGTTCGACGCTGCGTTTGCCATCCTCCGGTGTCTGGTGCCCCATCCAGTAATCGGCCCGGACTCTCGTACGCACAGCCCCCCCGAGCAGGGCATGCACCGGCTGCCGACGCGCCTTGCCCACAATGTCGAGAACGGCCATCTCAAACGCCTGGTATGCGGGCCCGGTGCCGACGCCCACGGGTACGCCACGTTCGGTGCCGTCCAGGACGCGACGCTGCCCGACGGCGTAGATGTCGCGCAGGCAAAGACCCTCTGGGTCACAGCCCAACAGCAGGCGCGCCCCCGCCTCGACCTCTTCCAGCGGCACACCACGCCCGGTCTCGCCAATGCCGGTAAGCTCTGTGTCGGTATTCAGGCGCAGGATCTGTTTGGGCACCTGATCCCAGCCCGTCTCCGCTACCCACTCGGGGCTGTGCACACGCCCCGGAATCGTTGGTACAATGACCGTCCAGATATCGACACTCGTAACCTTCACGCCGCTGCCCCCCCCTGCTGGCGATCCGGAACCAACAGCGTTCCCATCGCGCAGATTGTGAAATTCAGCCCCAACCCGACCACACCCGCATGGAAGCCATACACCTTGGGCAGCCCTGCCAGAGTCAACCCCAGAGCTACCGCCAGCCCGGCGAGCATGCCGGCCAGTACCACCCGAGAACTCAGCCGCTTCCAGTACAACCCCAGGAAAAAACAGGGAACGATCTGTATCAGCACTTCAAACTTCAACTCCAGCAGGCGCACGAGCGTCTTCTCGGTACGGATCGCAACGATGACGAGAACTGCGACCACGACCCAGGATATGACCTTGCCCACCAGCGTCAGCTCAGCCTCCGTGCTGTCGGGTCGAAGATGCGCCTGGTAGACATCACGGGTGAACATGGAAGAGATACTCAACAAGGCTGAATCTGCCGTCGACATGAGCGCCGCCAGAGCCGCCGCAAAGACGACAACGACGAACCAGTAGCCCATCGCTGATTGCTGCATGATCAACGCGCACAGGCGTGCCAGCACCTGATCCGTCTCCACCCCCTCAATCCCGGGCAACACGACTCGCGCCGTCAGGCCACAGAACAGGGCGATCAGCGTCGTCGTCAGCGGCAGGAAGGCCACCACTGCCAGCGACCGCTTGAGGCCACGCACACTTTTGCTGGCATACAGCCGTTGAATGGCTTGCGGATAGATTGCCGCACCGCAGCCCAAGAGCACGACGAAACTGATCCAGGTGTTGCACATTTCGAGGGAGGGCGCCACCACCATGGCCGGTTCGCTGATACTCAGGGCCTCAACGACACGCGTCATGCCACCCCCGAGCCCTGGGATGACGAAGAGCAGGATCGTGAAGCCCGTCAACAGTACGACCCCCTGGATGACGTCGGTCCAGGCCACGGAACGCATGCCGCCGAGAGTTTCGTAGATCACCATGATCACCGCCAGACTGATGATCCCGTATTCCGACGGCACCCCACCATCGGTGATACCCTCCACGGCAGCACCCATCGCCTTCAACTGTGCCAGGGTGTAGTTGCCCAGGGCGTAGATCATCAACACCGTCGCCAGCAACGTCAGCACCGGGGAGCGGAAGCGATGCCGGATATAATCTCCGGGCGTGATGAAATCAGCCTTGCGGGCAATCGCAACAAGCCGCGGCGCAAACAGCAGATAGCCGACGATGATGGAGAACATAAACAACACCGATACAGTCCACTCGAAGCCGATGCGATAGGACTTTCCGGTGTAGCCAAACATCGTGTTGCCGCTGTACTGCGTTGCATAGAGCGTCAACAGCAGAACCGCGAAACCCATGGACCGGCCCGCCAGATAGAAATCGACCATGCTGTCGCTCTGTCGACGTACGCGGCCGAGCCAGCCGACACCGATCATCGATACCAGATAGAGTCCGATCAGTATCAGGGCCCCGGGGCCGAAACCAAGTCCGGTAAGATCCATCAGTCGTTCTCGCCCTCGTCCCAGTAGCGGAAAATGACGAATGCCGTCCATGCCGCCAGAGCCAGCGTGGCCCCAAGACTGACGGCCACCCACATGGGCAATCCGAAGATCAGCGAACCGCGATACCCATCGGGCCAGTACCAGGGGATGGCAATCGCATAGAGCCCGGCGTAGACGAGCCAGATCAGTGGATGTCGTCGCGGTTCGTCCGCGACGCCACCCGTCTCATCGAATCCTGTTTCACTGTCGGCGTTCAACCTTGAATCCTCGTGATTGGGGCAAATCTCTGCACCATTGCCTGTCGGCACACAGGTCGCCCCGTTAGCTTAGGCATCTTCAATCACGTGCAGCGACAGGATGCAGCAATGGTAGAACTTCGTGCGGGCGGCCTCGTACTCTACAAGCACCGTCCCGCCCGCGTCAAGGAGATCAACAGCGACACGGGCCGGGTCGAGGTCGAGATCGCCGGCGGCGAGAGCATGAAGGTGCGCCCCAAGGACGTCATCTGGCTCCATGCCGGACCGATGGCGCTGGCCGATCTGCGCGCACCCGATCTGCTGGAGGATATCGATAGTGTCCGCGACCTGCTGACGGCAGAAGTAGACGGCGTTGACCTGCCGACACTGGCGGAGTGGCTGTACGGTTGCGCAACACCTGCCGCAATCTGGTCCGCCTGGGAGATCGTCAGCGACGGCCTGCATTTCAGTGGCGAACCCGCCAATGTTCGCGCGCGCTCTGCCGAACAAGTGCAGGACGAACAGGATCGCCGTCAACGGGCTGCCGACGAGTCTGCCGCCTGGGCGGCCTTTGTCGAGCGCCTGCATTCTAACACCTGCCTGGCTGCGGACGAGAGATATCTGCGGGAGATCGAGGGCATGGCAGAAGGTCGACGGGATGACTCGCGAGCCCTAAAGGCACTGGGCCGGGCTGAATCGATGGAGAACGCCCATGCCCTGCTCCTCGACATCGGCTGGTGGACCGCCGCTCGAGTGCCGTACGCGGTACGCGCCGGCCTCCCCACCCGGGTGCCGGCAGCAGATATCGGTGCAACACCCCTTCAAGGCCGCACAGATCTGACCCACATGACGGCCTATGCGATCGATGATGCCGGCAGCCAGGACCCGGATGACGCGGTATCCATCGATGATGAGGGCCAACTGTGGGTGCATGTCGCCGACGTCGCGTGTCTCGTGTCGCCCGATTCGGCCGTTGACGTCGAGGCTCGTGCCCGCGGTGCGACCCTCTACCAGCCGGACGGCACGCTGCCGATGCTGCCGGAAACACTGGTACCGCGCCTTGGCCTCGGCCTGGCGACCGATGGACTCGGACCAGCCCTGTCTTTCCGTATCGACGTTGCGCCGGATGGTGCCCTGCTGGCAGCCGAGATCCTGCCCTCGCTGGTGCGCGTCGAGCGCCTCAGTTACGAGCAGGCCGAACCACTGCTGTCAACCAACAACAGCCTGCGGCGCATTGATGAGGTCGTCCAACGCGCCCGGGCGCTTCGACTCGCAGCAGGTGCGATCGAACTGGACTGGCCGGAGGCGCGCATTCGCGTCGATACAAGTGGTAGCGAAGCGCGGGTTGACATCCGCCTTCTGGCACCGCTGCGCAGCCGGCAACTCGTCGCCGAATCGATGATTCTCGCCGGCGCCGGCGCCGCCAGATATGCAACGGAACGTGGCATCCCCTTCCCGTACTCGGTGCAGGAGGCGGCGCCGCCGGCAGACGGCGAGGATGGGGTCATGCCCGGGTTGCCTGGGGCGTATGCTTTGCGGCGGCGCCAGCAACCGGCCCGGGTAAGTGGCTCCGCCGCACCTCACCGTGGCCTGGGATTGCCGGCCTACGGAAGAGCAACGAGCCCCATGCGGCGCTACGTCGACCTGCTTGTACATCAACAATTGCGTGCCGTCGCCACAGGTGCGCCGCCGCCATGGGACGAAACCGCACTCATCGAACGTGCGGCGGAGGCCGAAACAGCCGCCCGAAGTGTTCGTGGTGTCGAGCGCCAGGCCAATCGCCACTGGACTCTCGTGTGGCTGTCGCAGAGAACATGGCAGGGCGAGGGAATTCTTGTCGACACACGCGGTCGCCGAGGGTTGTTGGTCTGCCCCGAGATCGCCTTCGAAACCTGGGTCAATGTCGGTGATGGGCCGACGACGGGCACGGTGTACGATGTCGTCGTCCGCAGCGTCGATCTGGCGCGCCTTGACCTGCACGTGGAGCTTACGCCCACGTCCCGAGCAAGTGTCGCCTGAACAACTGGCTCGTGCCCAACTACCTCCGGATCAGCCTTGTTCTTCAAGCCATTGGTCGAAGGCAGCTGCTTCCGCCTGTTTCATTTTCCAGCCGTGCTCCGCCCCGGGAAACTCCCGGGCCCGCACCTGCTGTACGTAACGCATCACTCCCGCTGCGGCATCACGACCAATCTCGGCAAAACGCTTTACATGCCGCAGATCAAAATCGTGCACGCCGAGTGCGTCCGTGACGACCAGCACCTGACCATCCGTGTGGGCCCCTGCAGCGATACCGATGGTCGGGATCGACAGACGGTTGCTGATGGCCCGGGCGACGCGATCCGGAATGGCCTCCAGTACGATGAATTGGGCACCCGCCTCCTGCAGCGCCTGGCACTCGCACATCAGGCGGATGGCGTCCTGTGAAGTGCGCGCCTGCAGCTTCTTCTCGGCATGAATCTGCGGGTTCAGTCCCAGATGGCAGCAGACGTCGATCTCTCGTTGGCGCAACAGCTCTACGACCTCCGGTTTGAAGCCCTCGAATTTCACCCCATCTGCACCGAGAGAGCGAAAACGCAAAGCATTGTCGAGGGCCATGTCCGGCGTATCACACGAGCCGTAGGGCAGGTCGGCCAGCAGGTAGCTCTTGCCCTTGGTGAGTCCACGCCGGACGGCCTTGAGATGATGCATCATGTCATCCATCGTCACCTGCCGCTCATCGGCGTAGCCGAGAATGTTCGTGCCCAGGCTGTCCGCGCAGAAGATGATGTCCACCCCGGCCGCCTCCTGCCACAATGCTGATGGATAGTCGTAACAGGTAAGCATGACCAGCGGCTCGTTTCGAGCTTTTTTTGCCTGCAATTCAGCGGCGTTCACAGTGATCTCTCCATGGTGGGTCGCAGGTCTACGCGAGTCGTGACAAGGGAACCATCCAGCGCCAGGTCATGCAGCAGAAATGAGTGCGGCGTCTGGCAGAAGGCCGGTGCAACGCAGAACCAGGTCGCAGTTCCGCTCCCGACTTCTCCCCGGGAGAAGGAATCGACACCCGGGTGGAAGTGACCCGAGAGGCTGAGTCGAGCCCTGCCATCGGCAACCAGCGCGTCGCGCAGCATCTCACCATCAAGGTAGGTGTGTGGCCAGCCCTCATCACATCGTGGTGCAATGACGTAATGCTGCAGATGGACTTGCGGGCGCGGGTCCGGATCGGCGAGGATCGATTCAAAGCGGCGCCGCTCGGCCCCCACCCGCCGTGGCACGTTCTGTGGGATCTGCTCCTCTTCGGCTGCAGGCGTCAACATCGGCCGGTCCCAATCGTGAAAGGCAAGCAACCGCACCCCGTGCACATCGAGCTCGCGGGAATGCACCCCGAATTCATGCTGGAACAACTCCGCATGATCGTGATTGCCCGGAAGCACGATCCACGGACAGGCCAGTCCTGCCAGGGCCTGGCCCACGAGTCGAAGATCCTGTGCGCCGTTGCGCAGAATCTCGGGGGTGTCCTGTGGTTCATCCGGGTGATCGATGAGGTCACCGGTGACAACGACGACGGATACGGCTGCCGCTCGCATTGCTTGCAGTGCTTCGGTGAACAAGGCAGCCATGTCGCGACTGCGCCGGGCGGCGACGGCGGAAGTTCCCGCCAGATGCTGTCGCAGGTGCAGGTCGGAGATGTGGCCGATACGCAGGGGTGACGCCATGAGGAACTCTGCCGTTCACAGACTTGGTGCCGCATCACGAATGGCGCCAACCATGCGCTGCATACGCTCGGCATTGAAATCAGGATGTGTGCCGATCAGCACGGTACGGCTCAGAATGCCGAGGGAGTTGGCACACATGTCTTGCGTGTACTTGACCTTGCAGTGGCGATTCGCCGGGATCTTG
>CALFPI010000359.1 GCA_937919035.1 uncultured Gemmatimonadaceae bacterium | reverse complement strand
GCCGCATCGACGGAGAATCTGGTGTCGAATGAAAATCTGCTGGCTCTGGCGGGGGTGTTGGGGGATTGACTGAAGTCCCCGTCATGACGCCGGATGCCCGCGGTGTGGCAGCGGTTGGCTCTGTTGAAGGACTGCTGCTGGACATCGACCGGTTCGCCGCCCACGATGGCCCGGGGATTCGCACGGCGGTGTTTCTCAAAGGATGCCCGCTCAGCTGTGCCTGGTGTCACAGCCCGGAATCCCGTCGTCACGATACGGAAATCCTCTATCAGAGTGATCGCTGCACCGGATGCTGGCTGTGTCTGGAGGTGTGTCCCGAGAGGGCGTTGTCGAAGCTGCAGCGCGACGGCGGCGATGTTGTCGCCCTGGACCGCTCCCAGTGCACGGTATGTGACAAGTGCGCGGAGGTCTGTTACCCAGGGGCACTCAAAGTCGCCGGCCGCAGGATCACCGTCGATGAACTCGTCGACGATGTGGCGCGCGACCGGCCCTTCTTCGAGCGGTCCGGTGGCGGCGTGACCCTCAGTGGTGGCGAGCCGGCGCGGCAGTTCAGCTTTTCCTACAACTTCCTGCTCGCATGTCAGCAGCGCGGGATCCACACGGCGCTGGAAACGACCGGCTACGGGCGCTGGGATGTGATCTCCATGCTGGCCAACGTGGCGGACCTGCTGTTGTTCGACCTGAAATTCGTCGATGACGCGCTGCACCGTCGCATGACGGGGGTTTCCAACCGGGTGATCCAGGAAAACCTGCAACGGCTGGCCACGTGGCATCCGGACCTTCAGATCCGGGTGCCCTGCATTCCTGGCATCAACGACAGCGCCCGGCACATCGGCGCTGCGGCACGATTCGTCGCGGGCCTCGGTCTGCATCACATCGTGTTGCTACCATACAATGGTGCTGCCGGCGCCAAGTACGGGTGGATCGATCAGCCCTTCGTCCTGGCGGACGAAGAGACACAGAGCGAAGAATACATGACGTCCCTCGCCGACATCTGTCGCGGCGAAGGACTCACGGTACAGGTCGGGGGATGAGACATGACAATTGACGTAGGCGAACTCACCCAGGTCGAGCCTCTCGCGCAGGCAAGGCAGGACATGGAGTTGCGCACGTGTACCGAACGCATCCGTCGGTTGCTGGCGGTTGTGCAGGAGCGGATGACGACGAAACAAATGGCCTGGTGTCCGGACTCGGTGCCGCAGCAAGACCCCGACAGTGCGCCGCTGCCCCTCGTCGTCCGGCACGCGCAAGCCTTTGCTCAGGTGCTGGCCGAGATGCCGATCACCATCGAAGCGGACGACCTGATCGTCGGCAACTGTGTGGCGGAGGGCGTCATCGTGCGCACGAATGTGGCCGACTACGCCAGCCACGCCGAACGGGACCAGGCGCGCGCCGAGGGCTCGTCCATCGGCGCGGGTCTGTCGCATAAGACACCCTACTACTACGACGTCCTCGGACGAGGACTGTCCAGCATCCTTGCAGATGTCGAGGGGAAAGTGGCCGAGGTATCGGGGCGAGAACCTTCGGCAGAACGAGACGCGGTGCTGGCACACTACCAGGCGATGATCGTGGAGAGCCGCGCCGTCATCGGCATGGCGCATCGTTACGCGGATCTCGCGGCGGCACTGGCGGCGGGAGCGGCACTGTCGGCGGCCCGCCGGGCGGAGCTGGTCGAGATTGCCGCGGTCTGCCGCCGCGTTCCCGAGTTCCCTGCCCGCAGTTTTCACGAAGCCATCCAGTCCTTCTGGTTTGTGCACTACGCGCTGTTCTCCACCGGCACCAAGCTCTCCTGCGGTCGTCTGGATCAGTATCTGCATCCGTCGCTGCAGGCGGAGCTTGGCGCGGGACAGATCACGCTCCCCAAGGCGCAGGAACTGATCGACAGTCTCTGGCTGCGCTTCAACGACCGGGCGCAGATCTGTCGGGAGAATTTCTTTGTCTCCGCCGAGGAAGTGGCTGATGGCAAAGCCAGCGGCAAGCCCCGTGGGGGGGTGACGGTCGACGGCGGACCCTCTGTGGGCGACGTGGGCCATCGCAAACGTTTCAGTTTCGCTACGGACGCCGCCGACGCCATCAACCACTTTGGTCAGAACATTCTGCTCAGCGGCGTCCTGCCCGATGGTTCGGATGGCACCAACGAGCTCACCTACCTCTGTCTGAATGCACTGCAGAAATTCGCCTTCACAAGTCCTGTCGTCACCGTGCGCTTGCATCGGGATTCTCCCCGGGACCTGCTGTCGCGCACGGCAGACGTACTCAAGACCGGGGGCGGCATGCCCTACGTGAACAACGACGATGTTCTTGTGCCGGCCTATGTGGATCTGGGTGTGCCGTTGGCGGACGCGCGCGACTACGCCAATTCCAACTGCTGGGAGACGATGATCGAGGGCAAGTCCGATCAGGAACTTCTCCGGGGCATGAATTTTCTGCTGTTTCTCGAACTGGTCCTGTATCGGGGGCGTTCCAAGGTCCTGGGCCCGCTGGGGCCCGACACAGGGGATCCGCTGGGTTTCACCGAATTCGACCAGTTGCTGCAGGCGTGGAAGATCCAGCTCGATACCCAACTTCAGCAGGGCATTGATTTCATCGGCACGGGTCTGGCCGATGGCACACTCGAGCAGAGCTCACACGGCAAGTACAAGTACAACCCGTTCCTTTCCGCCTTGACCCAGGACTGTGTGGCCAACGAACGGGATGTGATCCGCGGCGGCGCCCGTTATACCATCTGGCACGTAATGGGTGAGGCTGTGGCGAATGCCATCGACGCGATGGCGGCGATCCGCAAGATGGTTTTCGACGACGGCATCATCACGATGGCGGCACTCGTCGAAGCGCTGGAAGCGAATTGGGACGGGCACGACGATCTTCGCCAGCGCATCCTGGCGCGTTGCCCCAGGTTCGCCAACAACGACGACTATGCAGATGACATCGGGCGTGAGATGATGGCCTGGTTCGTCGAGCGCTCACGGTTCCATGCGGCCCGCTATCCGCAGACCATCTTTCCCATCAGTGTCGGCACGTTCTCGTGGTATGCGAAAATCGGCAAGGAAGTCGGTCCCACCCCAGATGGCCGCTTTGCTGGCGAGGCCATAGCCGCCAACTTCTCACCCGCGCTGGGTGCCGACATGTCCGGCCCGACGGCGGCCATCGGCTCCTATCTCAAGATGCCGGTCGCCGATCTGGCAGCGGGCGCACCCATCGACCTGCGGTTCTCCTCCTCCGGGCTGCAAGGGGTCGCCGGCACCGAGAGGCTTGCGGGGCTGATCGATACCTTCGTCGGCATGGGTGGCAATATGCTCACGGTGACGGTTACGGATGCGGAAGAACTCAAACGAGCCTTGATTGAGCCAGAGAAATACCGGCATCTGCGCGTGCGCATGGGTGGTTGGTCGGCGTACTTCGTCATGTTGGGTGAACAACAGCAGCGGCTTCATATCCGCCGCGTGGAGCATGGACTCGTGTGAATATGGTTGGCGTTTGCTGACGCCGGCGCGCCTCTGACATCAACGGGCAGAATTCACTATCCTGTCGCCATTGCAGCCAGAGCACAACGGACAACAACCCGATTCCCCAGTTGGAGGACCAGTGGCAGACACGAAGATCGCGTGCCTCGGTGGTGGCAGCCTGTATTTCCCCCGCGTGCTCGCCGACCTGGCTCTGGCAACCGACCTGTCCGGGTCGGAAGTCGTGCTCTACGACATCGACGGAGAGAAGGCGGAGCGTATGGCCGCCACGGGACGGCGGCTGGCAGAGCAATCCGGCACGGGCCTGCGTGTGCGTGCGTCGGCGGATCTCGATGACACACTCGATGGTGCGGGGTTCGCCGTGAGTTCCATCGGTGGCAGCGGCGCCGAAGTCACGCGTAACGTCTACGGATCCTGGTATCACAACGCCGACATGCACATCCCGGCGAAGTACGGCATTCACCAGGTCATCGGTGATACGGCGGGTCCGGCGGGTATGATGATGGGGCTGCGCTCGATTCCGGCGTACATGTGCATCTGTGAACGTATGGAGCAGCGCTGTCCGCAGGCGATTCTGCTCAACCATTCCAACCCCATGGCGGCGATCATGCGGGCGCTGCACAAATACTCACCCATCACATCCATCGGCATCTGCCACGGCGTGCAGGGCGGCATTGCGGCAGCGGCGAAGCTGCTCAACGTGCCGGCAGACGAACTGGAGTGCCGCTGGATCGGCACCAACCACTACTACTGGTTCACCGCTCTGCGCCATCGGGGGCGTGACCTGTTGCCAGACCTCCTGCAGCGCACGCAGGCGGCGGACGGGCCGGCGGATCACGCCATGAGTGCGGACCTGTCGGCGGCCTACGGCTATCGCATCGTCTATCCCGATGACGGCCATATCATCGAGTTCTATTCCTTCGCTGCCCGCGTCGCCGAACAGCAGGCACTGCCCTATACGCTGGCCGATTCGGCGCGCCGTCACGGTTATGACGCGTCCCATCCCATGCCGGACCGAGAACCTGCCTCGGCAGATGTGCGGGCGCAGTTCCTGCTGGAGTTCGACAGGATTCTGCAGGATGTGCAGTTGCCTGAACGCCAGGAAGAGGGCGTCCACGGGGAAGGGCTGGCAACACTGATCGCCTCCATGGCGACGGGTCGGCGGCAGGTCTGCATTCTCAACGTGGCCAATGGTTCCGCCATTCCCAATCTGCCGACGACGGCGGAGGTGGAGGTGGAGGCGGTGACGGACAGCGCCGGGGCGCGGGCCCTGACGATGGGCGACGCACCGCAGGTATTGAAGGGCATTCTGGAGAAACGTTTCGTCTGGCACGAACTGGTGGCGGATGCCGCCGTCAAAGGGGACCGCAATGCCGCCCTGCAGGCACTGCTGATCGACGAGATGGCGATCCCGCCGCGCGACGCGGCAGCCATGCTCGATGAACTGCTGGCGGCATCTGCCGACCTGCTACCGCAATTCCACTAGCAAGGTGACAATGAACGAAGAGAAACTGCAGCAATGCGTGCGGGACCTGCGGCAGGAATCACCCCGGGGTCCCCGGGCCATGGTCGGAGGCTTTGTCATTCTGGCACGTTGTGTGGACAAGTGCCGCGCTGAGTTGCTGGGAGTCAACGGGGACTACCACTACTGGCCCTGCTCCCTGTGCGAAGAACTCGAGACCTTCACCGGCGTCAACCACGAAGACCTGCACGACTTCATTGCCACGGGCGCAACGGATGCGCAGGTCGGTGCCTGGTTCGCCGAGCAGTCCGGGTGCACCGCTGCACAGATCACCCAATGGAACTGGCAGATGCGCGACAAGCGTATGAGTGATCTGTCGCCGGAACTGCAGGTCCATCTCGAGCAGTACGTCGCCCAGTACCTGCCACCGGAGCGGCCCATCTACGTGTGGTTCGATCTCTACGACATTGAGGAAGGTCGGTTGTAGCGTGCCACGGTACTCACACGTTCCACCAGCACCGGAGCCAGCAATATGAAGATCGTCATCGTCGGAGGTGGCTCGAATGCATGGACGCCCAACATCGTCAAAGACATGCTGCTGACGCCGGCCCTGGCCGACGCCGAGTACATGCTGTACGACACCAATCTGAAACAGGCGCAATTCATCCGGAAGGTCATTCAGCAGACGGCGAAGAAGCTGGCGATCAAGGTCAACGTTGCCGCGACCAGCAACCAGGCCAGAGCTTTTGACGGCGGTGACTACTTCATCATCACCATCTCGACCGGCGGCTTCGACGCCATGGCCCACGATCTGGCCATCCCCGAAGACTTCGGTATTTACCACACGGTAGGCGACACGAGTGGGCCCGGGGGCTGGGCCCGTACGCTGCGCAACTTCGGTCCTTTTGTTGATCTTGCCGAAGCGATCAACCGGTATGCACCGGGTGCGGTGGTGCTCAACTACACCAATCCCATGGCGACACTCACCGACGTGCTCACCCGTATCTGCACGGGCCCCGTCGTTGGCCTCTGTCACGGCCTGTTCGAGAACCTGCGGTTCCTCAAAGATTACTACAAGCTCGATAGTGAGGAGGAGATCGCCGTGGAGTACGGTGGTCTCAACCACTTTTTCTGGATGACCAAAATCAGAGCGCGCGGTATCGACATCATCGCGGATCTGGAGGGCAAACTCAAGCGCCAGAGTCTGACCAACCTGCTGGCGGCGGCGCACAAGGACGTGATGGGTTTCTCCTCCAAGCGTGAAGTGGCGACGGAGCTGTTCCGTCTGACGGGTGTACTGCCATACATGGGGGACCGGCACACGTGTGAGTACTTCCCGTGGTTCATCACGTCGAAGCAGAACATGCGGACCTACAAGATCGTGCGGACCACGATCCAGCAACGACGGGACGGCTTCAGCGCCCGGCAACAGCGCCTGCAGACGTGGCTGACGGCGGGGATTCCGGATGACTTCCTCCAGCGCAGCCGGGAGACGGCGGCGGACATCATCAACGCCCACAGCCAGGGGCAGGTCTTCGTCGATGTCGGCAATCTGCCGAATACGGGGCAGATCGGCAATCTGCCCGGCGATGCCGTGGTGGAGACGGCGGTACGAATCGACGCCAACGGCTTTGCTCCCATCGGCCTCGGTGATCTGCCGCAAGCCGTTGTCGGTTTCATCACGCCCTATGCCGAACTGAACCTGCAGGTGATCGATGCCTGTTTCGCCGGCGACAGACGGATGGCATTGCAGGCGCTGCGCGCGGATCCGGTGTGTGCACAGTTGAATGGTGCGCAGGTGATGGATCTGGGTCATCGTCTCATCAAAGCCCACAAGCGGTTCATCAAGGTTTTCTGAGACATGCCCCCCACCATCGTCCTGCATGAACCGGTCGTGGTGTCCCAGGCGCCGGCGGACCTGCGCCAGTGGGGTCCGTGGCAGTTTCCCGCCGTGCAGCGGCTGCCGGATGGCCGACTGGCGGTGGCCTTCCACGTCGAGGCCGACTCGGCCACGGCCTACGGTATGCCCAGACGTGTGCTGCTGTCGGCGGACGAAGGTCAGAGCTGGCAACCCGCCGAAGCGGCTGTGACAGATATACTGACGTCAAAGCTGATCAAGCTGCCGAATGGGGATCTGCTGCGCCAGGTGCAACAACGGTCGGTTGCCCCTGAAACGGTCCTCGAGCTGCTGCCGCCATCCCTGGGTGAGACCAGCGGTGGCTACGGTCATCCGCTCACCGTGTTCGACGCGGCGCAGGTACCAGCAGAGCTGGCGGGGTACCGATTCACCCGCCGGCGTGCGGGCTCGGACACGTGGCTGGAAGAGCACGCCGAGGTCCGTATCCCCGGCGCCATTCGCACACTCTACATGGGCGTTCTCACCTTCCCCTGGCTGCAGCGAATCGTCCCGGCCCCCGACGGCAGCCTCTGGGGCGTCGACTACGGCAAGCGGCTCGTGCATGGCCATGTGCAGCAACAGCTGGCGGCGCGCTTCCTGCGCTCCACGGACGCCGGGCACACCTGGGATTTCCTCGGTGAAATTCCGTATCAACCTGATCCGGCGACCGATCCGGACGCGGCCAGCCGCGATGGTTTCACCGAGCCGAACATCGCCTTCCTGGCGGACGGCTCCGTATTCTGCCTGCTGCGCACCACGGATGGTCACGGCGTCGGGCCCATGTACTCATCTCGTTCCACCGACGGCGGTCACACGTGGTCGATACCCCGGTGGTTCGACGATCTGGGTGTGTGGCCTGCCCTCGTGAATCTCGCCTGTGGTGTGACACTTGCCGCGTACGGACGACCGGGGTTGTTCCTGCGGGCCACGACCGATTCTGCGGCGCAGACCTGGAGCGAGAGGGTCGCTGTTGTGCCGCCACTGGCGTTGCAGCGGGATACCTGCTCGTACGCGGATGTGCTCGCCGTGGGTGAGCAGGAAGCCCTGATCGCCTACTCGGACTTCAACGTAGCCGACGCCCAGGGGCGGCCCTGCAAGACGATCCTCGTGCGGCGGATCTCTCTGCGCTAGGAGCGGGCTGGTGCTCCCGGCGGGGGACCGGGCAGCAGCCCCATCCGCTCCAGGGGCAGGGGTTGGAAGCCGCGCTGCAAGGCGAGGGCATCGGGACGCAGGCGCAGATCGCCACCTGCGAGATCAACAAATCCAGGATCCCCATCAACGACGAGGTTGTCGGGAAACAGTGCCCCGGAGTCCTCCCGCCGGGCCATGACATAGCCCTCAAGACGGTCGATATCGAGGTAGTACGGCTCAAGATCGTCCACTGGCGGCTCGGCCAGGTGCCGGTACAACACGTCGTCGCCGATGACATTGTCAGCGACGGTGACAACCGACAGGTCATAGGCGAAGAAGTCATACAGATCCATCCACCGGCCGCCATAGGAGACGTTGCGCACGAAGTGGTTGTTCTTGGGCACGGCAGGCTCACCATCGTAGTAGGACAGCAACAGGGGGTAACGGTCGGCGTAGGGCGGCTGCAGGCCGTCGACTTCGGCCAGCAGCTCGCGCAGCACGTCATAGGTGCCGTCGTAGTAGTAGGCAGCCCAACTCAGACCGCGCGCGTCGAGGTGTACCGCCGGGCAGCAATCCACGTAGAGATTGTTCTCGACGACGTTGTCACGGCCACCGCCGATCAGCGTGCCGCGACCGGCCTTCCAGCAGAGATTGCCGTAGACGGTGAAGCCGCAGGCGAAGTCGTCGAGGTAGATCGCCACGACGCCGTGCAGACCCGCTCCCTGCAGGTGATGGATGTAATTGTGGCGAATGATATTGCCACGCCAGGTGACATCACGACCGGTATGCAGGGCACCGGAGTCGCCGGTCTCCTGCACAACATCGTGAATCTCATTGAATTCGATCACGTGGTCGTTGCCGCGCAGATACAGCGCTTCGTGCGGGGCATCGTGGATCAGGTTGTGCGCCACGTGATGGCCGACGCCGTCGAGGTTGATCGCCCACTGATAGGTGCGCACCCAGCGACTGAAACGATGGATGTGGTTGTTGATGGCGAAGTGCCCCGAGGGCGACAGAGTCCTGCGGTCGCCGCCGCGCAGGTGGATGCCCTGCAAGCCGACTTCGGTGATCTCGCACGCTTCGACACCGTGGTCGGTGCCGCCGTCGATGACGATGGCATCACCCCCGAGCAGACGCAGCGTGCAGTTGCGCACGCGGTTGCCCTGCCCGCCGGTGATGAGTACGCCGCCGCAGCGGCCGTACTCCACATGCAGATTCTCGAGGTGCACGTGGCAACAGTCGCGCAACTCGACGAGGGCCCCATCGATGTGGGAAATGTGTACGTCCAGACGATCTGCCAGCGGCCAGAGAAAGATGACACCCCGGGCGCGATCGAGGCACCAGTCCCCGGGTTGCAGAATTTCCTCGAGAATATTGAGGAAGTAGAAGCGCTGATTGCGGGTATAGCCGTAGTGGTGGTGCGGCTCGGCGAAATGAATTTCGCGCCGCTCTGCATCCAGGCGGTCGACGCGCTGGAAGGAATCGCTCCAGTCCCAGGTCCAGTAGCCGTTGGTGTAGAGATCGCCGCTGTCGGCCCAGGCGCGGGGCCGTTCGCCATCGTAGGTGACATAGCCGTAGTGGCGGCCCACAGGAACCCCGTCGAAGCGCTTCTCCCGTTCCAGGCCCTCGTTCATGCGCGTCGGGCCGGACTGAGGCACGTCGGTGATGCGTAGCCAGCCATTCCTTGGCCAGCGGCTGCGCGCCAGGCGTTGGCCCCCGCAGAACAACTCCACATCGGGCGTGCCCCGCGGCGCGATGTCGGCCAGGGGTGGTACGCCGGCGGCAGCCAGGTCGATCTCGACAACGTGCCCCCGGGCGGCGGGTGCCAGGCGGGCCAGGGTCGCAGAGTCGGACACCAGGTGCCATGTGTCGACTGGGAGATCGACTGGGAGATCGACTGGGCGATTGACCGGGCGGCTGCCGGTGAGGCGCACCTCGGCCCCTGCATCGGCGGACCAGATGACGGGCGCTTCGGCCGTGCCGGAATCCTCCGGCCCCAGCACAAAGGGCTCCAGCCGGGCATAGGTGCCGGCACACAGATACACGCGGATGCTGCTTGTGCGCCCCGCCGTCGTGGCCAGGCGGCGTACAGTGGTGCGCGCCGCTTCCAGCGTCGCCAGCGGGCCATCATCGCCTGCTGCAGATCGGATGTTGAGGTGCCCAGACCAGCGATCGTCGCCATCTGGCGCCACGTAGATGATTTCAGGGGTCCGGGTCACAGTGTTGAGTCCTGGCGAGAGGGACCGTCAATGCAGCACAAGGAACGGGGCACGTCAAGGTCGAAGGGTTTCTGCAGGGCCTGGCTGCGGCAGCAGGGCCTGCCTATGCTGTGTCACATCAGCCAAGCCTACAAACCATAAACGGAGCATGAGACGTGAAAACCTGCAGCGGTGCTGTCCTTGTTGCACTGGCTTTTCTCCTGTGCCACTGCGCGCCGGCACCTGAACGCAGCGTCGAACCCGCCCCCGGGCCCGGAGAGGTTGTCGGCATTCACCTGCTCAGCTGGACGTCCGACTCGCTGCTGGTCGAACTGGGCAAGACGATTCCCTCCCTGGCAGCCCGTGGCATCAATCTCATCATTCTGGAAGTCGACTACAGCTTCGACTTTCAGTCGCATCCGGAACTGCGCCAGGGCACGCGTTACATCACACGCAAGGGGGCCAGGCAGTTCGCCGAGATCTGCCGTCGCCATGGGATCCGTCTCATCCCCGAGTTTCAGTCCCTGGGCCACCAGTCATGGGCGGGCCAGACCTTCCCGCTGTTGACGCAATATCCGGAACTGGATCTGACGCCGGGCGCTTTCCCGGAGAACGAGGGCATCTACTGTCGCGAGTGGGATCCGACGAATCCCCGGGTCAACGAAATCGTCCTGCCGCTGATCGACGAAATCATCGCCGCTTTCGGCGCGGACGGGATACACGTCGGCATGGACGAGATCTTTCTTCTGGACTCCGAGTTTGCCCCCAACACGCAGGGCCAGGATCCGGCGGCCCTGCTGGCGCGGGTCCTCAACGAGTTCCACGACCACTTCGTGACGCAGCAGGGCCTGGAAATGTTCATGTGGGGGGACCGCCTCATCGATGGCACGGTGCATGGCTACGGTGCGTGGGAGTCGTCGCTCAATGGCACCGCCCCGGCTGTGGACATGATCCCCAAAGACATCGTCATCTGTGACTGGCACTACACGGCGATGGCCGCCTATGCCTCCATCCCGATGTTTCTCGATAAAGGATTCAGGGTTCTGCCCAGCAGCTACCAGCGGGTCGACGCCGTGCAGGCTCTGATCAAACACTCCTACAGCCTGCAGCATCCGGGCATGATCGGTCACCTGTTCACGACCTGGGGCCGTCTCGAACCCGCAGCGCTGACCACCTACCCGCCAATGCTGTCCGGGATCGAGACCCTGCGCAGCGGCAGATTCTACGACGTCACTTTCGACGTGCAGCCAGCACAGGCGGACTGCGCCCTGGTGGTCACCCTTGGCACGGCCGTCGACGGCATGCAGATCAATTACAGCATCGATGGCAGCACGCCGACGCTGGCATCACCGCGGTATTCTCAGCCCGTGCAACTGACGCAAAGTACCCGACTCAGGGCCATTGCCAGCAGCAATGGCGTCATCGCCTCGGACGTGACGCAGCAGCAGTTTGTCGTGCACAAAGCCCTGGGCAGGGAAGTCACGCTGCTCACGGCTCCCAGTCCCAAGTACCCACCACGGGACGGCGCCGGAACCCTGGTGAACGGTGTCACCGGCTCCACTTCGTACGCCGATGGTCAGTGGGTGGGCGCCGAAGGCACCGATCTGGTTGTGCTGCTGGACCTGGGGGGGACCGTCGACATCGCAAATGTTTCGCTGACATCCATGAACGATCATCCGAACTGGGTACACCACAGTCCCCTGGTCGAGGTGTTCGGTTCCACCGATGGCGACAGCTTTCAGCAACTCGGGGAGGCCGCCGATGAACCCGCCGAAACCACCATCGTCCCCCTCAGTGTCAGCTTCGAGACCGTGACGACGCGCTATGTCAAAGTTCACATTCACAACCGCGAGATTCCTGCAGGCCAGAGTGGCGCCGGCAACCGCGCGTGGTTGTTCGTGGATGAAATCGTCATCGACTGAGACTGTGAGGCGGTGACGATCCCGGTGCTGGCCTGGCTCAGGCAGCGATCGTCGCCAGGTGATGCGCCTGGCGGTGCTGATTGATGCGATCAAGATCCCAGGGTACGAGACTGCCATCGGCACGGAAGCGAGGCGTGTGTCGGCCCGCTACGCGGAACAACGGCATCAGGGGCGGCTGCGAGCGCAGTTGCTGCAATGCGGCACAATTGAGCCGGTCGGCCACAGCCAGATCAATGACGTCGATGTCCTCGATGCAGGTTGTGCCCAGGCCGCGCTCGGCGGCGACCTGCAGGTACGGTGTCGCCCGCGGGTCCAACCCCATCAGGTAGGTGCCGACGACGTCGACGAGTACTTCGCTGGCCCCCATCAGGGTCCACCCCAGGGGGCGGTTGTTGCCCTCGTTGAAGCCGGTGCCATCACGACCGATCAAGCCATCGATGACACTCAGCTGCGGGATGCCCATCTGCAGGCGGGCGACGGTCTTGTCGGACTGTTTGTGGCAGAACCGTTCCTCGTGCAGGCTGATACCCCGCTCCGTGATCTCATGGGCCTGCTCAGCAAAGGGCTGGTCCTCGGCCTGTATATGGCACATGTGACGCTGCGGGCTGAGCACCGTGCCCTGCGTGTTCTTCATGGCCAGCGTCGTCAGTGACAGGTTGTGGCATTTGGCGACGGGCACATTGATGTAGAAGGCACAGTCGGTGACCTGTCGGGCAAACGTCAGCTTGTCAAAGACGATGCCTCCAGGTATGACGACCTCCACGCCCCCTGCCAGGTCGAGATCCACAAGCTCCAGGCCCAGGGGGCGCAGACCCTCAGTGTAGCCGCTGATCTGGGCCCATTCGGCCCGATCCTCCCTGCCGCAGCCTTCGCCCACGAGTATGCGATCCCCCTCGACACCCTGCGCCTGCAGGGCATCGACGAGACCGGCGACAAAACCGGGGTGGGTGGTGATGCGATCGTCCGGCACGGCTGTGATGGTGACGTTGGGATTCAGCAGAATCGTCCCCGTCGACGGCAGGGGGAGTTCCAGTTGCAGCAGGGCCTCGCGGGCGAAGGTCCGATAGCGCTCAAAGGGGGCGGCGGTCCCTGTCACATCGGTGCGGTGCAGATAGACAGACTGGGGGTCGAAGTTCATGTCCCTGACTCCACGAAATGCGCCGGCAGGCGCGGACAGGAAGAATTGCTGTACAGTATACCCGAAGTGCGAAGCCGATCACCAGCGACAACGTCGCCAGGCAGGACCAACCATGAATCAGCAACCGCCCTTTGAACTGGGCCCGATCCGCCCCGTCGCCGAAGCCCGCAGCCTGCTGATCCGCACGACCCGCGGCTGTCCATGGAACAAGTGCGACTTCTGTGTCAACTACCAGGACATGACGTTTTCCATCCGCAAGGTCGCCGAGATCCGTGCCGATATCGAGGCTGCCGCCCAGTACTACCAGGGCCATCCCTTCACCTCCTGTTTCCTGCAGGACGGCGACAGCTTCCTGATGAAGACGGCGGACCTGCTGCAGGTGCTGGCCCTGATCCGCCAGCATTTTCCCACGTTGGAGCGCATCACCAGTTATGGTCGCGCGGCGACCATGGTGCGACGCACACCCGCGGAGATGACGGAGATCGCCGAGGCCGGGCTCAACCGGCTCTACTGCGGTATGGAATCCGGCGCCGACGTGATCCTCGAGCGCATTCACAAGGGCACGACGGTTGCCGACATCATCAAAGCGGGGCGCATGGCGCGCGACGCAGGCATGGAGATCTCGGAGTTTCTCATCGTCGGCCTCGGCGGGCGCGAACTCTGGCAGGAGAACGCCATGCAGACGGCGCGGGCCCTCAATGAGATCGACCCGCACTTCATTCGCGTGCGCACCATCGGCGTGAAAGTCGGCTCACGCCTGGAACAGACCTGGAAGGCGGGGGGCTACGTGCTGCAGAGTGAAACGGACTCATCCGCGAACAGCGTCTGCTGGCAGAGGGACTGCAGGGCATCGGTGGCTATTACTCCAACGACCACGCGGTGAATCTGTTGATGGAAGTCGAAGGCCGGATGATGCAGGACAAGCCACATATCCTGGGACAGCTGGATCGTTTCCTGGGCATGTCAGAGCAACAGCGCGATCACTTTGCCCTCGGCCGGCGCCTCAACTACTACGGCAGCATGGACGACATGTCGGCGCTGGATCGACAGCAGCAGGTGTCGCAGCAGGTAACCGAGATCGAGCGTCGCTATCCGGGTCAGACCGAACAGATCTGCCATCACCTGCGGGAGCAGGTCGTCTAGCGATTCTCGCATGATGCCTGGAAGAGACCGTCAACCAGGTGATGGCGCAAACGGCAGATCCCGATGATGGGGATGCGCGGCATGCCGGTCGTTGAGCTACAGTTCAACCGCGTGCTGCGCATCTTTGACGGCACCGGGAAATCCACCGGATCCTCGCCGCCAAAGGCCTGCTGCAGAAGGGTACTGCCACGGTGCTTGGGTAGCGAAGCTCTGCTCAACGGGTCGCGTTGTGCAACCAGGAGCCGACGACGAGAGCCATTCCTGTGCCCTGTCGCTTGAAGCCCAAGGATTCGTAAAAGGCGTGCGCCCCCGTGAACAGGTAGACGTGCTGGCCGTCGAGGTGGGCAAACACTTGGCGCATCATGGCGCTGGCAACGCCGCGCCGCCGCTCAGGCCCGTCGTGTAGCTGATGTCGCGCATACCTTCAACAGAAGCGGATGCACGTTCGCGCAGGGTTTCGATGTGGATCGATTCTGTCATGTTATCTCTCACTCTTCTGTGGCAGACTTCGGTATTGATGATACCCGCGCCCTCGTCGGGCACACAGCATCCTCACCATGCAGACCGGCACCCGGTGCGGCCGCAAACCGCCGCATAACAGTCGCCCACAGACGACCGGTGAGAACTTTCCCGTCAGTTTCGGCCACCCGATCCTGCGCTAGGTATCGCATCCTGACCGGCGGCACTCAGTGCTGGCCCGGAGCCCTGGCCTGGCTGTTGGCGTTATGTGCTGGCTGTGATACGGAAAGCCTGCGTGAAGTGCCGCGGCAGAGATCCCTGATCACCGACTAGGAGTCATTCAACCCATGCGTGCCTGGCGCCGCCTCACGCACGGGAATTCTCGCCAGTAGACCCGCACGGCTGACAGACATCGAGACGGGAGAGGGTGGGGCATCAACGCAGTTCTCAGACAGTTCATCAAGCCTTGCTCCGGACTCAGCGGCCAGCAGCAGCGGAAGAATTCACTTGTAGCCTCTTGAGCATCTGCTTTTCGAAATGCAGTGCGCTCTGGCACACGTTGCGTGCTCGCTCCCTCAGGATCTCGCTGGCCGGAAGCCGATACCCAAGCTCGCCGCGAATCGTAGTGAAGAGATCTCTCAGGAAAGGAAGCCGCTCACTCCCTATATGGACGTCATAGAGATCGGCAATCTGGTGTTTGTCGGTCACGATCACATCATGGTGCTTGGAAAGCCAGGCCGTCGCAAGAAAGCCCAGACTCATGAGGCAAGCGAAGGGTTTTGGCGATGCGTAATCGGGATACCCGAAGTAGTGGTCGGCTTGATCGGGATAGGTGAGATCGTGGCTGGAGATAGCGTCCGCGTGATGTAGCTCCATCACAAACTTCATGGCTACCGAGGTGAGCCACTCATCCCGCTCCTCCTTGGGAGGTGTCTTGATCTGGTCCCGTATGTCTTCTCCGCCAACGAGTCGACCTTCCCTCTTGAGACCGAGGCCCCTTGTGACCAATCGATCAATACTCCGTGGAAGGAAGTCGATCTCAGGGTCCAATCTCGCTCTCAGTTCGTCCCGGACCCGCATGAGGCCATTCAAGCGCTCGCCTTGGAGATCGCTCTTGGTCACGAGGATGTAGTCAATGTCGCTCCCAGCAATCTCTTGCGGCGTACCATGACTGCCAACCAGATACAAGGACATGAACTCAGCGCCAAGACAGTCTTGCACTGCATTGAGAACTGTTCCGTGGACGCTCATGGGCCATCACCGTTTGCATTGATCAACCGAGACAACCCGGCGAACCACCCGAACAGACCAACCTGCACCACCATCGATGCCGTCGCGTCCATTGCTTGCTATAGGCCTCGCCAACTGCCAGTCGGGGATGTCATCGGCACGTTGGCAGAGATCCTGTTCATGGCACGACCGACAGCGCACTCACCATACCGGCGACACCCGACCGATTGCGCGAACGCATCTCGGCGGTGTTCATGCCGTCGCGCAGTACCCAGTCCCATTCGACGTCCACTTCCTGCCAGGCGCCACCATTCAGGCTCACCTCGAAGGCAGCGAAATCGGGCGTCGACGTCTCCAGCAGGATCTTCAACTGACGACCGTCGCCCTGGCTCTGCGCTGTGAAGCGCGTCTGGTTCAAGGTGGGGTAGAAGTCGGCGCGGCGGTTCGTGTGTCGGGAGAAGTGTGGCAGGGGCGGCACCTTGTCCTCGGCCCAGTTCAGATACCCGTCCCACGACCAGACTTCTGTCCCCTGACTCACGGGCAACGGCCTTGGTCGGCTGAACACGTCGAACCGCGGCACCACACGGAAATGGCTGAAACTGCGGAACAGGAACAGCGCCCCGTGGTCACCGGCGTCGACAGAGTGCTCGTAGTCTCCATCCCAGTAGGCGATGGGCAGATCCTGCACCAGGGCGTCCAGGTCCTGCCGATACAGGTAGGGTCGCTCCCACGTTTCCACCTCATCCAGCCGATCCACGAGTACCCGGTGGATCTCTTCCGTATCAAGAGGGATCAGGGTCCGGCGGTCGTACCAGTGATAGTCGCGGGTGGCGTCCAGATGAATCCACTTGCCGTAGTCGTTCGACCATACCTCACAGATCTCGTGCCCCGTCATACCCTCGCTGTGAAAGTTCAAATGGCGCGCCGGCAGGCCGAAGCTCTGCAGAGCCGCCACGAGCACAACATTCGGGTACAGGCACATCTTGTCGCGTCGCCGTGCGGAATACTGATTGAGCTCGATGCTGCAGTCTTCGCCCCGGCGCAGGTCGATCCAGTCGAGCCCGTTCCAGGGGAAGTGGCTGCAGTCGCCCAACGGGATGTGATAAGCCCAGCGATGCAGACGCTGGATGCGCTCGAACTCGGTCTGCGCCCCAGCGACAACCGCGTCCAGTTCACATTCCTGCCGCAGTCTGAGCAATGAACGACAGCGGGGGTCTTCGTCGGGCATGTCCACAGAGGACCGCCGGATGCGGGCATTGTCGAATCCCGCTACCCGCGGCATCAGGCCTGATCCGAGCTGCACCTGGGCGTCGATCGTCAGACCCCGCAAGCAAGGGGAGTGGCGGCGCGATGCTGTGGTCCATTCCGCTCGCACCTGCAGATAGCGCCCACACACACCGGGCACGCGCATGCCGGACTCACACCCAAGCCAGTCGCTCCAACCTGCTGCATCCGGCGCTGGGTGCGGGCCACTGCGCAGTGATACCACCAGACCCGTATCCGACGCCATGCCCTGCGGCGTTTCCGGCTCCCAGGTGATCTGCAGTTGCTCGATCGTCCGGTCGCTCTTGATCGGTTCCTCCTGTTCGCCGGCGCCATCGAGGACGGGCGTCAACAGTTCTCCTTGCGGCAGATAGCGGTCGAGGAGCAGGCGTACCACGTATTCCCCGCGCTCCTGAATCCACGTGCCAGCGCCATCGTCGCAGCGGTAGCTGTCATGGGGCAGCACCACCGGACCCTCCATGCCTTTCGGGAATTCCCGGTAGTCCGCCACCATGAGCTGCCAACCCACGCCACCGTCAACGGCGCTCAGGCGGATCTCATTGTCACCCTGGCGCAGGACATCGGGCGGGATGGCCACGTAGTACCAGCGACTCCACGACAGTTCCTGATACTGCCGCGCGTCAGGGACAACCTGGGCAGAAGGTGGCCGCAGCACTTCGACGCCGTTGATGAGGAGACGCAACGTCGTGGCATTGTCCGACGCCTCGATGGCAATGAAGCCGATCTGCGCCGCCAGACACTCGGTACTGTCGAGATGCAGGTTTTTTCGAAGTTCGAGCGATCCATCCAGGCTGAGGAAGGGCTCGATGTCAGGATCATCCGATCGACCCGATCCTGGTGAGTCACTCTCGACGACCTCGCCGCAGAACAGGCGGATGGTGTCGTCTGTCTCGGCCTTCCACAGACCGGTCACCCGATCCGCTTCGTGATAGAGTGTGTCGGCGCTGAGCGCGATGGTAACCGGCTGGCTGGCAGTTGCTGTTTGTACCGTCATGGTTCCCCCTGTTGCCGTCGTTTCATGCCGACGGTCCGATGGCGCGACGGGCTCGGTCTGTCATCTGCTGTGGCGTCCATTTTGGATCCTGCACGAGGCACACGTCGACCTTGCCCACATCACGCAGCCGTTCCCGAAGCTGCTTTTCGATCTCTGCCGAAAACCAACCCAGCCAGGTCTCGCGCCCCGCATATGGCATGACGACATCGACATGGATGTCATGGCCGTCGATGACGACATCCCGCACGACACCGATGTCGACAAAACTGAGTTGGCGCTGCCCCCAGGGCGAGCCCTGCACGTACAACTCAAACTCGTTCGTGCCTCGCAAAGCATCCATCACATGGTCGAAGGTCACAGCCTTGGGCGCCGGTGGTGCCTCGGCCTGCGTGATGGGATGCAGCAGGCGTCGCTGGTGGCTGACAAGATCAGCGAAGCCGCGATCCTCGCCACGATCCTCTCCATCTGGCTCGAAGCGGTGCTGCAGGCAGGCGCTCTTTTCGTAGACATAGTCGCCAGCCTGCATGTTGGCGTGATGCACCGGGGCACGGACCCAGACACCGGTCCGCGAGAAGCCGGCGCCGTCCGGCTCGGGCCAGTTTGGATTGGTGTTTTCGAATGCCAGGTGGACGGAGCCGAAGCCTTCTCCCGTGTCGCGGTTGAAGTAGGTCATCCAGCGCGGGTCTTCACGGCTCCAGCCCTTGGCATCGAAGCCGATGGTTCCGTCCGGATCCATCCAGGCCCGGTCGGGCAGCGCTTCGCCGATGACGAACTCGTCATTGCGGCAGTCGCGGAAGCGCACGTCCTCGAGCACGTCCAGTCTGGACTCCATAATGACGTAGGGCTGCCCCGCCCAGAAGGTGTAGGTCACCGTCGCCATCACCTTGTGGGGCCGGCCGATCTGCGGACCGAGGGACAGAATGGGATGCCCCCAACGGCGCACGCGCACACACACAGGCCCGCGCATCACCTCGTAGTCGAACATGGGCGGACCGTCCCAACTGGTGATCCGATAGCGCCCGACGCGCTCATCACTCCAATCCGGACCCCAGTGGATCGTACCCTCCACGCCGTGTCCGCCGCCGCTGTCGAGTTCTGCTGCCCAGCCCTTCGGGTGGTGACTCTTCCAGTTGCCGCTCAAATCGGAGAGAACCGCGCGGTAGTGCTCATTCTCAATTTCCAGCGCGAAGCCCTGTCCCGAGACAGTGAGATCCGAATCGTATTCGGCTTCGGGTGCATCAGCGTTGCCGTACAGTATCAGGTAGGTCGCGGAGCTTTCAGCGGCAACATCGGCGAGGAAGAACAGCCGGCTGCGGAGGACGTCGTCCTCGTGGGCAACGAGCAGCACCTGACTGGCGACGATTGTGAGAGGGCCCTCGCCATCTGCTGCACGGGCAACTCGTACCTCCCGTGCCAGATCGGTGATCTGACCCGCATGAAAATCGACATCCGCCTCGACGGGCTCGCCGCGACGTTCGTCTGCTGTATCGTTCGTGAGCGTCAGCCGTTTGGCGAACTTCCATCCGGCGGGTGGGGCCCAGGCCGGCGTCAGGGTCTCAACAGCCTCCCAGTCCTGAGCGGGGATGTAGATGGCGGCATCCTTCATAGCGATGACTCCTGGGCCAGGGATCCTCGGCGGAAGTTGCGATGGCAGCGGTAGCGAATGTGGCAGTCCACGTCATAGACCTCGAAAGCCAGTGAGATGTTCGGGTCCGTTGCCGCCGGAGAATGGCGACCGTGTTGATACCCCGCTGGGGGTAGGATTCGGGCGGCAAGTCGAACTCGTACACGTAGCCATAGGGACTGACAGAGCCGTTCGCCGTCAGTGCCGATAGGAATTACAAGGGCCCATTATCGTGCGTCCAGCCCCGTCAGACAAGGCTCATCTGGTCGATGCACGTGGGCTCAATCGGCGTCGGCGAAGTTGTCAGCGGTCCCGGTGTGCGTGTTTACTACTACCGCCGGAAGCGCGAGAGTATACCAGATTAACAGGAGATCGGGCTCATCGAAGTCGATGACTTCCATATTGACCCCAATGAAGGCACCTGGCTGCAGTGATGTCCTTCGACTTGCATCCGGATTCTCCCAGCGGACCATGTCGCCTACGTTGTCGTTTAGAACCTGCTCGGTCTGTCGCCGGTAGCCCAGAGGTCGGATTCAATGAACCACCCGCCAGATCGTTACGTTGCCTGTGACCTGCCCTGCGTTCCCATGGACAAAGGGTTTGACAAGGGCGCGTCAAACCTTGCCCTTGCCTGACTTCTTCACCGACCTTTTTTTATCCCATTTGTCTTCGGAGTTCCCCCAAAGCCCTGGCTGCCCATGAAAATTATCCACAGTCTGCAGACGAAGCTGACGGTGAGCTTTGTTGCCCTGATTCTGGCCGTCACATTGCTGACCTTTCTCATCACGCACAGGGAGACGCAGCACGCTCTGAAGGAGCTTACCCAGACAGAGTTGGTGGCTCTGGCGGGGATCGTAGCCAGTCACATGCACGGTGCCGAAGCCGGAAAACTGGCCCAACTGAAGGCGGGAGATGAGGATTCTGCGGACTTCCTGCGCCTGCGGCAACGCTTGCGGGATATGCAGGCCTCACACGGGGATATTGACGACATCTTCATCGTGAGACAGACAACAACGGGCGCGGTGCAGTACATCGTAGACGCCGATCACGGCAATGAAGCAGACCCCGGTGGCGCTATCGGTGAAGCGTACGAAGATCTTACCTCCGCTTTGTATCGCGGTTTCACCGAGCCCAGTGTAGATGAAGATTTCTTCACCGATCACAGGGGTACTTTCATATCAGGTTATGCTCCACTGCGGGACGAGGCCGGCACTGTGATCGGCCTCGTCGGTATTGAAATTACGCGTGATCACGTGCTGGCGAAGCAGGCCTATCTCGGTAACACGATCTACATCGTCATGGCCGGGGGCATTCTTCTGGCGGGCTTGTTCATTCTGCTGTTCTCCAAGACCATCATCAAGGATGTACAGAGTCTGAACAGCGTGGCCAACAAGATCAGCATGGGCGACATGGAGGTCGACATTGACGTGCGGCGGCAGGACGAAATCGGCGAACTGGCCGACTCCTTCGGCCGCATGGTGGCCAGTCTGAAGCTGATGATGATGATGGGCAAGGATGAGTGAACCAGGCTCTGGTGTACGCGTCCTGCTGATAGATTCCGACGCTGAATGCGCCAGGTCGATGACAGACGCACTGTCGTCGGCGGGCCATGTCGTCCAGCATGCGCCGACGGTGGTGGGGGGGCTGCGTCAACTGCACTCTTCTCATACGGACCTGTTGATCACGAATACGTCCGTGCAGCGCCAGCACGATGGCATCAAGATCATCGATCTGATTCTGTTGGAAAAGAAACTGAAGGTAGCCCCGATGGTCATGGTGCTGACCCAGGATCAGGACCCGGCGTTGATCAAACACTGCGTCCAGGCCGGTGTC
>CALFPI010000358.1 GCA_937919035.1 uncultured Gemmatimonadaceae bacterium | reverse complement strand
GGCTGTGCCGGTGTGTCCCAGGGCCCTTACCTCAGGTTATCACGGGCCGGTCCAATCCCCGATACAGTACCGCTTCGGCGATATGTGCTGCGTCGATGCTGTCGGCGTTGGCAAGATCGGCGATGGTACGGGCAACCTTGAGAATGCGATCGTGCGCCCGCGCCGACAGGCCCAGCCGGTCGAGGGCAGTGCGCAGCAACAGCGCCGCATCGTGTTGCAGGGGCCGACAGTACTGGCGCACGTGCCGACCGTCCATGTGCGCATTGCACAATACGTCGGTGCTGGCACCATCGTCGAAGCGCTGCAACTGGCGCTGGCGGGCGTCTATGACCCGGGCACGAACGACAGCAGAAGACTCTCCGGCAGGGCTCGTCTCCAGATCATCGAAACCGATGGCGGGCACCGAAACGTGCAGATCGATCCGATCCAGCAGGGGACCGGAGAGTCGTCCACGGTAGCGCTCGATGACATGGGGCTGACAGACGCACGCCTGGCGGCCGTGACCGAGGTAGCCACAAGGACAGGGGTTCATCGAGGCGACCAGCATGAAACGGGATGGAAAGCTGAGCGTCGCCGCCGCCCGGCTGATGGTGACGCGGGACTCCTCCAGAGGCTGACGCAGGGATTCGACAACACGTCGATGGAACTCCGGCAACTCATCCAGGAAGAGCACGCCGTGATGGGCCAGCGAAACTTCGCCCGGGCGAGGCACGGGGCCGCCACCGATCAGCCCGGCATCGGAGATCGTATGATGGGGGGCGCGGAAGGGGCGATGTGTGACCAGTGCCTGTCCCGCGCGCAACAACCCCGCCACGGAATGAATACGGGTGATGGCCAGGGCCTCGTTCACCGTAGGGGGCGACAGGATGGAGGGCATGCGTCGTGCCAGCATGGTCTTGCCGGACCCGGGGGGACCCACAAGAATGACATTGTGTCCGCCCGCGGCGGCGACCTCCAGGGCCCGTTTGGCGTGTTCCTGGCCGCGTACGTCGGCAAAATCGTAGCCGTCGCCGGCGGCATCGCGGCGCAGCGCCTCGCTGGCATCGACCACACACGGGCGAACGCGCACGCCACCTTCGAGAACCTCCACCGCCTCGGCCAGAGTGGCGACAGGGTAGACGACGGGGCCGCCCGCCATGGCCGCTTCCCGCGCATTGGCGCGGGGTACAATGACGGCGTAGACGCCCTGCTGTCCGAGGCCGCTGGCCATGGACAACAAACCCCGTACCGGGCGGATGCCACCATCGAGAGAGAGTTCGCCGAGCAGGGCAAAATCGGCCAGGGTGGTGGCGCGGATCTGCCCGGATGCAACCAGGACCCCCACGGCAATGGCCAGGTCGAAGGCGGAGCCCTCCTTGCGCAGATCTGCCGGCGCGAGGTTGACGGTGACACGCCGGCGGGGCCACTGGAAGCCGGCGTTGCGGATGGCGGCCATGACCCGCTCACGGCTTTCGCGCACGGCCGAGTCGGGCAAGCCGACAAGGGTGAAGGAGGGCAGCTTGCGGTCGGTATCGACTTCGACATGCACCAGCCGGGCATCAACACCGACGGTGGTTGCACAGATCACGGTGGCAGTCATGCCGATGCAGACGCAACCATCGTGCCTGCTGGCCCTGCAGAGCAGTTGACCGACGCAGATG
>CALFPI010000357.1 GCA_937919035.1 uncultured Gemmatimonadaceae bacterium | reverse complement strand
CGACGCCGTCCCCGTCCTGCAGACGACGTGCCCGATCATGCCCGGCCAGGCACCCGATCGGGAGCCCCATTTTGATGCCTATATGGAAGCCGTGCGGCAGGCCGCCGCCGATCACGGCGTGCCACTGGTGGACCACACCCGCCACTGGCAGCAGCACCTGGACAAGCGCTCCTACTGGATGAGCGACGCCTTCCATCCCAACGAATATGGACACCGCGCCTTTGCCGACCTGCTGTACCGTGCAGTTGGCATTTTTGACCCGAACAGTCACGCCTGTCGCCTGTACTTCCCCTGAGGCCCGCCACCTTCACCCGTCACCTCAGAAGACGGCGCGCAACCCCAGCATGGGCACGAAGAACAGGGCCTCGTTTTTCTGCGGCTTGCCGAAGGGATTGGCGTCGTAGCCGATCGTCTCGCGATTGAAGGTGACGTTGAGGATGTCGATGTAGAAGTCGAAGTACCACGTCTCGTACACCTCCCGCTTCTGGATGCGCACGTCCAGTTTCCAGAAGCTGGGCAGGCGTTGGGAGAAGGGGCGGCCGTGGCCGATGCCATCCTCGCCGGACCCATCCCAGAATTCGGGTGTGTACGGTCGGCCTGTGTGAAAGTGATACGCCGCTCCCAGCGTCCAGTGCCGTCCCACCTCCCACGAGACCACCGTGTTGACCACGTGCGTCTGATCGAACATGAAGGGCATCGTGCCGTAGCCGTCGGCGCTGCGCTCGCTGTGACTGAGGCTGTACGTCGCCCAACCGAAGGCAGACCCTCGCAGATGCCGCCGCAGCACGAACTCCATGCCATACGAACGGCCCTTGCTGGCGAGCAGTTCCTCCTCGCCATTGGCGGCTGATTCGAGTCCCAGGTTCCGCTCGGTCAGGGAAAAATCAAGGCCCGTGCGCAGGCGACTGTCGTACCCCTGTACCACCGCCTGGAAGCCGCCCGGCAGTTGTGCCTCAAGGCCCCCTGCCAATTGCCGGGTCCGCGTCAGATCCCGTTCCAGGCCGATACCGACCATGCCGGGCACCGGACCGATGACGACAGGCCCCTCTGCCAGTGTCACCCGCGGCGGACCGTGATAGACCCCGAAAGACGCCTTCGCCACCAGCCAGTTCGTCAACTGATAGCCAAGGCCCAGGCGTGGATCGACGCCGGTCTGCCGTGGACCGGCATCGATGCCATAGCGGTAATGATCGACGCGAATGCCGGGGATCAGCGTCCAGTCTCCCGGGGCCCACTCCGCCTCGACGTACGCACCCAGGGTGATGCCGTCGCCGGGTATGCTCAGGCTGTCGGTATCGGGGATGAAGTCGAAGTCCTGCAGATAACCCTCGGCGCCCCAGTGCAGTTCGAGCCCGGGCCCGACTGCGGCCGATGCCGTCCCCCGCAGGCCACCGTAGGAGTACTGCGCATCCAGCGCTTCGTTGCCCTCCTCCTCATCCTCCGGGGCCAGGAACCCTTCCTTGCCGTACTCCACCTCGACCTGCAGCCAGCCCTTGTCCCGCGTGTGCCGTTCGCGCAGCAGCAACCGCTGAAAACCGATCTCCACCACGTCCTCGCCGCCACCCTCGAGCTTTTCGCCCACCTTGTTACCGGCGCCGAAAGCGAGAAACTCAACCTGGTCCCGGGCACCGGGCTGCCAGAAGGTCTTGCTCTGGTAATCCCAGTATTTGAAGATGGCATCGGAGGCGATGCCCTCGACGATCAGGCCCAACGTGCCCATCCGTCCGGCGACGAGGGTCTGCAGATTCTCCGCTACGGGTTGTGCATGGAACAGGCTCATCTGGATGATGGACAGGTCCGTTGCCGTCGTCGGATGCTCCGGTGCGCGCGCCGCCTGCCCCATCACCAGAGCCCCCGGGAACTGTCCGTGCTGCACCGAATAGCCGCCGGGTTGAAAAACAATGCCACTGGTGAAGCGGGGATTCACCACGGCCGTGCCGAAGCCCAGGTGATACAGCATCGGCACCTGCACGCCGTCCATCTCGTAGCGCGCATCTCCCGGCAGGATCCCGCGCACGACAGGATAACCCAGGCCGCTCATCGACGTCGTCACTCCGGGCATGAGCATGATGACACGGATGGGATCACCAGCGGTACCCGCCACCTCCGAGATCTCCGCCTCGGCCAGCGTCGTGCGCCCCACCATGGCCTTGCCTTCGTCACCCCAGACGATGGTGCGGTAGCGCTCCCGTCGATCGGGCTCGACGTAGTACTTCACTTCCAGCGACGCGCCCGGATCGACACGCTCCAGAATGTCGAAGGCATGATGCTGGGGCACGTTCACCGTGATCGCATACCCCCCGGGCGCCAGCGTCCGATCGAATCGCCCCTCGGCATCGGTGAGACACGCCTCATCCAGATCCAGCAGGTAGACCTCGGCACCCACGAGTGGATCGCCGGTGCCCTTCTGCAGTACATCGCCAAAGAGCCGACCCTTCGGACGCGGGTCTTCCCGACTTTCTGCCAATGGCGGCAGGGCCTGCGTCGACTTTTCCGCTTTCCGGAAACGGAAGGTGTAGCGAATCTTGACAGCTACCGGTTCGCCCTCCATCAGGGCTGCTGAGAACCGCATCTTCTTCGCCGCCGCCAGCGCCGCCAGTTCCATGTCGTACCCGGGTGTGGACACGACCTCACCCGCCTCGACGAGCCCCTCCGCGCTCACCCAGAGCAGCAGCACCACATCCCCCTGGATGTCGTTGTCCCAGGCCTGCGGTGGATATCGCAGCGGGGCGTCCTGGATCACCTCGGGCCGGCGACTCAGCAGTTCTGTCGCTGGCGCCGGAGGCGCCTGCTGGGCCGGCACACCCGTCGCCAGCAAGGCGAATAGAACGACAGCCAGCCGTGTCATGGCCCGTGGCTTATCTGTCGCCAAAGCGATAGTCCACGACCCAGACGATGCGACTGGCTACGGGGGTCTGATTGGCCAACGCCGGCCTGAATTTCAGTCTGTTGCAGTACTGCAGCGCCGACTCGCTGAAGGTTTCGTCGGCGGCAACAAGTACGCGCGTTGCTGCGACCGTACCGAGACTGTCCACGAGCAACTCGACCTCAACGGACGCCTCCACA
>CALFPI010000356.1 GCA_937919035.1 uncultured Gemmatimonadaceae bacterium | reverse complement strand
AGAAATGATCATGTTGCAGATGGATGAGTTCAGCAACGGCATGGGCCTGGATCGCTTCAACCGCCTGTGTGATGTCTACCCCTTCGGCACGTACGACGCGGTCGCGACGCTCGCAGCTGCGGAAGCAGTACCCGTCGAGGCCAACTCTGGCCGGTCCCGGTTCGTGGTCGGCCTGGCGGCGGTCTGCGCCGGCGTCGGCACCTCGGTCTGCGCCGTCGCTCTGTTCTACGTCATCTAGCCATCAGCGAATCCGCCGTTGGGTGTGTGGCTGCCAACGACCTATCGTTATCCGGATCACCCCCCAACATATCCCCGATCGGAACCGATGAGTGAGCCGGAGTCCAACGTTGGACCGCCGCGCGGCGGCATGATCACCGCTCCAGGTGAGGTCGGCGTTGGTACAACGTTTACCGTAAGACTCATTGGCTCCGAGGCAGCTCATGGCTGAGACATCGACGGCCCGAGCCAACGCCCGTTTGACCCGTCGCCTCGAAGCCGCCGAACGCGAGCTGCAGATTCAGGCCGCCGTTGACCGCGTTTTGCAGAGCGCCTTACGCATGCAAACTTCCGAGGACGTCGCCGCCGTCGTCGACCAGACATACGACGCGCTCGTCGACCTCGGTGTCGGTCCCGTGCAGATCGACATCAACATCGTCGACAAGGACCACGATCTGCTGGGGGGCACGATCATCGCGACAAGCGAGGTCGGCGCGGGGACGACCTTCACCGTGCGCCTGAGTGCGGCGGCCCAATGAAGGACCAGCGCAAAACCAAGGCGCAACTCATCGAAGAACTGGCGGCCGAACGGCGCAAGGCAACCGCCGCCGGCAGAGACGCCGATCTCGCGCTCCAGCTCGCCGCCGAACGTGTGCGTGCCACTGCCATGGATATGCGTGGCGCCCATGATCTGCACAGCGTCGTCGCGGAAGTCTATCAGAGCCTGATGGTCCTTGGCATCGATACACCGGCAGCATCCGTGTTTTTCGTCGATGAGTCCGGCGACGCGGTCAGGGTCTATAGCGCATGCCCCAATCCACGCCTTGCGGGATTCGACGTGTCCTATAGCTCAGACGTCGCCGTCGTTGAGACGAGGGAGATCGTGACCTTCGGGCTTCCGTCAAAAACCACCGTCGAGCAGTGGCTGCAAAGCGAGTCGACTGGCCCGGACAATGGCCCGGACATCAGGACTGCCGCTCAGCACGTATACACGTCCCAGACAAGACTCACGCTCCGGGTCGAGTGGAAGGCTGGCGCGCTATCGGATTATGTGGAGGGAGCCGATGCCGCTCGGTACGAGGAGCGGTTTTCCGGCAACTGGTCGGTCACCAACGTGCCCTTCCGTTTCGGCATGATCGGCTACCGAGAGCGTCAGCATCATCCCGAGCACGACGACATCGTCGCCGAATTGGCCCGGGGCCTGGAACTCGGTTTCCTGCGCTTTCTCGACTTTCAGAAGGTGGAAGAGCAGAACCGCGAACTGACGCTCCAGAACGCCCTGGAGCGGGTTCGCGCCAAAGCCCTGGGCATGCAGCAGAGTGACGACATCGGCGAGGTCACCGGCCAACTGTTCCACGAGTTCAACGAACTAGGCATCCCGGTGCGGCGGTCGGGTATCTGGCTCATCGACGTCGAGCCGGGCACGAGCGAGATGTGGCTGACAGATCCGACGGGCGCCATCCTGAAGGGCGAGCCCTTCGACACGTCCGTGTTGCACGAGCGCCCTGACTCAAGTCGCTATTGTGAGGCCTTCCGGGGCGGCGAGTCACAGTTGTATCAGAAGTACAGTGTCGCCGAATTGATCGAATCCGTGCCCTTCTGGGTCGAACGAATGGGCATCCCCTTCGAGTATGCCGGGGACGACCCGTCGGCGATTGCCGACAGTCTGTCGGCTGCCTTTCCCGCTGGGGCCCATGTCTACCACATCTTCATGCCGCAGGGCTCGCTGCAGTTGATCCGGGCCGAAACCCTCTCCGAGCATGAACTGGAGACAGCGGAACGTTTCGCCGCCGTCTTCAGCTTTGCCTACGACCGTTTTCTGGAACTCAGGAAACTCGAGACGCAGAATCGCGAACTGCAGGTGGAGGCAGCCCTGGCGCGCGTGCGGTCGAGGGCGCAGGGAATGCACAGGAGCGAGGAACTGTCCCAGGTGGCCGCCGTGCTGTTCCAGGAGTTCAAGGGACTGGGCATCGAAGTGTTTCGAGCCGGGATGTGGATCCTGGATACACAGGCAAGTACAGGCGAGGTATGGCTCACGGGCATGGAGGGGGAGCTTCGCACGGGGCGCAGTTCGATCTGGCACTGATGGATGAGCAACCCGCCTTCAAAACCAAGCTGGATGCCTTCCGGGCGGGCGAAGCCTATCACGTGATACTGTTGCAAGGCGAGCCGATGTGGGATGTCCTTCGATATGCCCTCGACCGGCTGAACTTCCCGATGTACGAGTGGTTCACGAAGTCGAAGATAGACCTGCCAGAGCGATTCTACCTGCTAACGCCGAGTTTCGAGCATGGCGTGCTGCACCTGCCCAGTCTTGAGCCCCTGACGGAGGAAGAAATCAGGACGTCGTGTCGATTCGCCGACGTCTTTGGCTTTGCCTACTCACGCATGCAGGAGATCGCCAAGGCCGAGGGGGAGGCGCGTCAGGCGGAGCGCCGCGCTGCTGCGGACCGTGTGCGCGCCGAGATCGCCATCATGCGCACCAGCGCCGACCTGGAACACCTGACGCCATTGATCTGGAAGGAGCTCACTCAGGTGGGCGTCTCCTTTTTCCGCTGTGGCGTCTTTATTGTCGACGAAGAGCAACAGCAGGTGCGCGCCTTCCTCGCCGATCCGGAGGGTGAGCCCCTGGCGGCGCTGAATCTGCCCATCGACAGTCCCCTGCCCCTCATCAACGAAATCATCAGACACTGGCGTGAAGGCAGGATCTACCACGACCAGTGGGACCAGCAAACCTTCGCTGAAACGATGCAGTCCCTGATCGCCCAGGGTCAGCCCATCGACCGAGAGCAGTACATGGGTGGCAGCGAGCCCCCCGAGTCCCTCGCCTTGCAGATGATCCCCTTCGCCCAGGGACTGTTGTACGTAGGTAGTGCCGAGCCCCTGCCCGCAGAAGACGTAGATCTCGTGACAGAGTTGGCGGCGGCCTTCTCCGTCGCCTACGCCCGCTTCCAGGACTTCCAGCTGCTGGAGGCACAGAACATCCAGATTCAGGAGGCCAACCGCCTCAAGTCCGACTTCCTCGCCCGCATGTCCCATGACCTGCGCACGCCGATGAATGCCATTGTCGGGTATACGCGCATCCTGCAGCGTCGGCTCAAGGGCACGATCGATGACCGCCAGTACGACAATCTCACAAACATCACCACCAGCGCCGATCACCTGCTCAGTCTGATCAACGACATCCTCGACCTGTCCAAGATCGAAGCCGGCGGCATCGAGATTCGTCCCCAGCAGGTCGACCTGCAACAGCTTGTCACCAATTGCATGACCTCGGTGCAGCCGCTGGTAGGTGCAGACGTTCGATTCGAGACACGGATGGAGCAGACGAACCCGGTCGATACCGACCCGGATCGTTTTCAACGCGTGGTGATGAACCTGCTGAGCAACGCGGCAAAGTTCACCGACGCGGGCAGCATCACGGTATCGCTGAAATCGGTGGATGCGTGGATCGAGCTGGCCGTCGCCGATACAGGTCCCGGCATCCCGCCTGCCGACCTGCCCTTCATCTTCGACGAGTTCCGTCAGGTTGAAGGCGAGCAGAAGGAGGGCACCGGGTTGGGGTTGTCCATCGCCAAGAAGTCGATCGAGCTCTTGGGCGGGACGATCTCGGCGGCGAGCGAGGTGGGTGCAGGCACGACCTTCACGCTGCAGATCTGTGACTACGCGGAGTCGACGCCATGAACGACGCCAGAAAGGCGAAGGCCCAACTCATTGAGGAGTTGCACGGGCTGCG
>CALFPI010000355.1 GCA_937919035.1 uncultured Gemmatimonadaceae bacterium | reverse complement strand
CGGCAAAGAGCTCCTTCCTGGCCAATATGAGCCACGAAATCCGAACCCCCATGAATGGTGTCATCGGGATGGCCGAGCTGTTGCTCGCGTCCCCCTTGAGCGAAGATCAGGGCCAACGCGCCCAGATCATTCTGGAATCGGCGCGGTCACTGCTGGTCATCATCAACGACATCCTCGATCTGTCCAAGCTCGATGCCGGCAAATTTCGTCTAGAACTCCAGTCGCTGGATGTATCGGAGGTCATCGAAGGCGTCCTCAATATCCTCGCCGTACCGGCCGCCAGGAAACGGCTGGAAACAGGTGCCGTGATCTCCCCCTTGCTGGACCGTCCGCTTCTTGGCGATCCGGTTCGCCTGCGCCAGATCCTGTTGAATCTGTTGGGCAATGCGGTCAAGTTCACCGCCTCGGGCAGCGTGATGGTGGACGTATCCGTTCAGGCCCTGGATCACGGCAAAGCACACCTTCATTTCTCTGTCGTCGACACCGGTATCGGCATCCCCGCCGACAGCGTCCACAAACTCTTCGACAATTTCAGCCAGGTTGATTCCACCGAGACGCGCAACTTTCAAGGTACCGGACTGGGCCTGGCCATCAGCAAGCATCTGTGCGAACTGATGGGGGGTGAGTTGGGCGTCGATTCGCGGCAGGGAGAGGGCAGCACCTTTTGGTTCACCATCATCCTCGATCTGACCGAAGAACCGCAACCGGCCCGGTCGGCCCCCATCACAAACCATCTGCTGGTGCTGGAGCCTGACCCGATGATGGCCAGGTTCTTCGAGCGCCTGGGCGAGGATCCCGCGCTGGACATCGAGGTCTGTGGCACAGTCGCGGATGCCCAAGAGCGTGTCGTTGCGGGCAGTTCCACTGGCCAGCCCTTTGACGCCGTCGTCATCGATATCGGGCATGTGCAACTGGCAGCCGGCATTGCGTTGGCCCGTCATTGCCGGCTGCACAACGGTCGGCTACGCTGCCTGGCCCTCAGCTGGCCTGATCAGAGCACCCTCAACGTCGATCCCGATGGTGGCGCTGACCGGGGCTGGGACGGTCTGCTGACGAAGCCAGTTACCTGTCGCAGGCTGTTGGCGCTGCTGCGACACTCCCCACCGGATCCTGACCGGCAGCCGACGGTCCCCCATCGGTCGGATGTCAGCATCGCCAACGTGCTGCTGGTTGAAGACAATCTGATCAACCAGAAAGTCGCCACCCAGAAGCTCAAACAACTGGGACTTCGAGTCACGGTGGCGAGCAACGGCCACGAAGCGCTGCAGGCTCTTGGCGAGCAGGACTTCGATCTCGTGCTGATGGACATACAAATGCCACTCATGGACGGCATGGAAGCGACTCAGAGGATTCGTGCCCTGCCCGATCCAGGCAAATCCGCCGTCCCCATCGTGGCCCTCACGGCCAACGCCATGAAGGGTGACGAAGACCGCTACCTGGCCATGGGCATGAACGACTACCTGGCCAAACCTATCGATACAAAGATGCTCGTAGCCGTGCTCACCAGGTTGTTGCCCTGACGAAGCGGCCAGCCTCTTTCCACGATGCGATGGCGAACCCGGAAAAGCTCCGCGCCGCCGGATGGCCAGGTCGCCTAAGGCTTCTTCGCCATCCCCTCCAGAGCCTCCAGGCGCTTCTCTATGGTTTCCAGCTTATCCAGAATCAACGCGTGCACATAAACCGCATCCATTCCCACCGGGCTGTCGCTGCTGGCGATCTGGTCGATGATGTCCTGCAACTCTGACTTGGGTCTCATACGTGGCTCCTTCGTCTAGCGGCCGAGGCTTAAAGAGGGGAGAACACCTTACGGGCCGATTGCGCCGATGTCCATCCCCCGGAGCTTGGTCCATCGAGCCCCGTGTGGTCCGATCCGACCCACTTCTCAGGCCAGCTGCACGGGTTCGATCACCGCAGGTGCTTTCACCACAAAAGGGACCCGAGCTGATGACCTGGGTTGCTTTTTCTGTTCCGCCAGAACTCCGCGCCAAGGCGCCTCGACCAACCCCATTTGGTTGAGTCGCGCTTGCCCTCGGCCAGCAAGATATCGATGCTTCCGCCGGCGGTCAGTCACGCAACGTGTGCGATGGCAACGAATGTGGTCAGAGGCGGTTGGCCGCGTATCGACTCGATATAGCAGAAAGTCCTCTTGGCGTTCACAACTCAACTTTGGGGAAAGACCATGAAGAAATCACATGTCCTCACCCTCTGTCTGATGCTCCTGCCGGCCTCAGCTTTTGCGCTGCAGATCCGCGGGAACGTCTCTGATACAGCTACTGGCGACGCACTGGTGGGTGCGACCGTTACCATAGAGGGGACGAGGCTCGGTGCCGTTACCAGTCTGAGTGGGTCCTACGCGATCGACGGCCTTCAGGCTGGTCGGCACACGGTTGTTGCAGCCTATATCGGTTACGATTCTGCAAGCCAGGTCGTCACCGTCACCGAAAGTGGTGCAACGGCTGATTTCTCTCTGACGAGCTCTCCCGTAGAGGTCGAATCTGTCACGATCGTCGGGTCGCGTTTCCGACCACGAACACAGATCACCTCACCGGTCCCGATCGACAATCTGCAGGCCAGAGACCTGATCTCCACCGGGCAGGTCAGTCTCGATCATATGCTGGCCTACAAAGTGCCTTCCTACAACGTCTCCCAACAGACGATATCAGATGCGACCGCCCACTTCGACCCCGCGGAATTGAGGAGCCTGGGCCCGAGTCGGACCTTGGTGCTCATCAACGGCAAGCGCAGGCATGCGAGTTCGATTGTCTACATCAACGACACCCCCGGTAAGGGCGAGGTCGGCGTAGACATGCGCAGCATTCCCACGGCTGCCATTGAGCGGGTCGAGGTGCTTCGGGATGGTGCATCTGCGCAATATGGCTCTGACGCCATCGCAGGTGTTGTGAACATCATTACGAAACAAGAAACAGACCATACAGAGATCAATCTGTCTGCCGGCCAGACCGCGGGCGGTCACAGGAATGCGGGCGATGGCGACAACAAGGGTGTCGATATCAACCATGGCATGAATATTGGTACCAGGGGCTATGTGAACGTCACGGCATCCTACTACGACCAGGACGAGACCCGACGTGCAGGGGCGCCAGGTGGCGATGGTCTCTTTGGTTTTCTCTACGATATCGGCGCCATCCCGATTCAAGCGGCTGGCGGCTTTGAGGCAACGCCCGGGGTTGTTGCTACAGGAGCGCAGATCCGCTCGGGCGATACCGATTGGCAGCGTGAGAATCCGGACCTGGGAACCCATATCGGGATCCCCAATATGACAACCACGGACGTATTTCTGAACGGTTCATACGATCTGAATGAGCAGACC
>CALFPI010000354.1 GCA_937919035.1 uncultured Gemmatimonadaceae bacterium | reverse complement strand
GCGCCATCTGCTCGTCGCTCTGCCATTCGGATCCCACGCATTGGCTCTTTTGGACCACTTGGTGCGACGTCGACAATCGGTTGAATTGTCGGATTACATCTACCTAAAAGTTCGAAAGCCGAGTGCTTGAAGATGGCTGATTTCTACCAACATCCGGCGGCCATCGTTGAGACCAAGCGAGTCGGGAGCGGCACTCGTGTATGGGCTTTTGCCCACATCCTTCCGGGTGCCACTATCGGGCATAACTGCAATTTTTGCGACCACACGTTTGTTGAAAACGATGTCGTTGTCGGAGACAACGTAACCGTCAAGTGTGGCGTACAGCTATGGGATGGCGTACGCCTGGAGGACGATGTATTTGTAGGTCCCAACGCGACATTCACCAACGATCCTTTCCCACGCAGCGGTCGCCAGCCGGACAGATATCTGGAAACTTTCGTGCGGCGTGGTGCATCGATCGGTGCCAACGCCACCATTCTTCCAGGATTGACGATTGGGCAGAACGCGATGGTGGGTGCAGGTGCGGTCGTTACGAGGGATGTGCCACCCAATGCTGTCGTGAGCGGCAATCCGGCGCAGCTTGTTGGTTACAGCACGCCAGGGCGGAAGCGGGAGAGAGTGCCCTTGCGGGAACCAGGGCTAGCGCCATCTGCAGAAATGGAGGAACTGGCAGTCCCTGGTGTACGCCTCATTCCCATGCCGATTATCAGCGACCTTCGCGGCGCACTGACATTTGGGCAGTACCCCGACCACCTACCCTTTGTGCCCAAACGCATCTTCGTTGTCTACGACGTACCAAGCTCGAAAATCCATGGTGAGCATGCGCATCGGACTCTGGCACAGTTCCTCGTGTGCATCGTGGGTTCGGTTCATGTAGCAATTGAGAACGGTTCTGTCACGGATTCTGTTTTACTCAGCGGCCCAGGTGTTGGCCTCTATGTCCCACCTATGGTATGGTCGACACAATACGCGTATACGGCCGACGCGGTGCTGATGGTTCTGGCGTCTGATGTGTACGATGAAGCGGAATATATTCGCGACTATGACGAGTACCTGGGACTTGCCGGTAAGCCCTAGACCTATTGCTGAAAAGAAAAAGAGCGATGAAATGATTCTGCTGAATGATCTCAAGCGTCAACAACTGGCGCTTGGTGCCGAGTTAAAGGCAGCCGTCTGTAAGGTGTGCGACCGTGGATGGTACGCCCTGGGTGAGGAAGTCCGAGGGTTTGAGGCTGAGTTTGCCAGCTATTGTGGTGTCGCCAATTGTATTGCATTGAACAGCGGCACCGACGCCCTTGAATTGGCCCTCCGTTGTCTCGGCATCGGCGATGACGATGTTGTCGTGACGGTCGCGAATGCTGGTGGATACGCCTCCACTGCGATTCGGCTTGTTGGCGCAACGCCACACTACGTGGACGTTGATGGTTTCAGTATGAACATGACCGCCGCCTCTCTGCAAGACGCGATCGCCGACGTGTCGGCGGTGATCATCACCCACCTCTATGGTCGGCTTGCTGCGATGGATGAACTGGTCGCAATCGCACGCGGCGCTGGTGTGCCTGTAATTGAGGATGCATCCCATGCGCACGGGGCCAGGCGAGCAGGCCGTCGGGCGGGGGCGATGAGCAATCTGGCATGTTTCAGCTTCTACCCGACAAAGAACCTCGGCGCCGCAGGCGATGCGGGGGCTATCGTGACTGACGACGAAGGTCTGTCGAAACGTTGTCGGCAACTGGCCCAGTATGGATGGTCGACGCGGTATAACGCTGAGTTGGCCGGAGGACGTAATTCTCGGATGGACGAGATGCAGGCCGCTGTGCTACGCATCAAGTTGCCTCATCTCGATGGCTGGAATGATCGACGTCGCCAAATCGCAGCCCAGTACGAACAGGGGCTGCAAAATATCCCTCAACTGCGCCTGCATACTCGTGGCACCGACGACGACACCGTACACCTCTTTGTTGTCGAGTGTCAGGATCGCGACACCGTCGTTGAAGACCTGCAGAAAGCCGGGGTGGGAGCGGCAGCCCACTATCCGGTTGCCGATCATCGACAGCGGGCTTTTGCGGATTGCCACCGATCTGAATCGCTTTCCGTGACCGAGGCCTTGTGTGATGCCGTCATGAGCCTGCCGTGTTATCCTGAAATCACTGACGATGAGGTGGCAACGGTGATAGGCGCTGTGCGGGGAGTCCTCGGTTGTGACTGAGTTACAGGATTCTTCACAGCTTCCTTCTCTCGCCTGGATAGGCAATCTCGGGGGAGTCGGATTTCACTATATCCGCCTGTTGCGGCGAGCTGGTGTTGAGGGCGATCTGTATCTGCCAAGAGTCTATCTGACTCGCCCGCGTCAGGGAAATCCAGAGCATGAATTTCCTGGTGCCAGCCGTCTTGAGTTCCTGCGATCCTATCGTCGTGATGTGGTGAACTATGGCCTGAATCGACTTGGGTTCCTTGGCCCAACAAGCGGGGTCGAGAGACACATTGGCCGATCCTACGGCCTGGTGCAAGCGCAAACCTGCAACGAGATTGGCGCACTCCGGATCAAGCAGCGCTATGGTCTTCCCTTTGTGGGTATGACAACCGGTGCCGACTTGAGCGAAGTTGCCATGGGAACCAGTCATTTCTCCCGTCTCTATCGCACCGCATTGGAAGAGGCAGATCACGTTTTCCTTGTCAATGTTGACCAGTACGCGTCCCTGTCGCGGTCTGGTGTGCGCCTAAAGTCATTCGGTTTCCTTCCGTTCTGTATCGATCTAGAACGACTGCAACCGTTGCCCAACCAGTGGTCGGAACCTCTCGTATTGTTCTGCGCCGCGAGGCTGGACTGGCGTGATCGCGTCCGTGCTTCGGTGAAAGCCAATGATGTGTTCTTCCACGGCCTGGCGGACTGTCTCCGGGCGCAGCGTCTCCGCGGTGGAACTGCGGTTCGATTCGATGTTCGCGTCGCTGACTGGGGCGTTGATCGAGAGGCGGCTCGGGTCTTGGTTCGGGATCTCGGCCTTGATGAGTGTGTACGATTCGTACCCTTCGGTGACAAGTCGGTTTTCTACGAAAACGTCGCGCAGGCGCACATCGTCGTGGACCAGTTCTCCCTTGGTGCGGTCGGGCTGACAGCGATCGAAGCGATGGCTCTTGGGCGGCCGGTCATGGCTTTCGTGCACGACGATCTGGCTCGACGGGCCTATGGAGTCTCAATTCCGGTGATGAACTGCGCTACAGTTGATGATGTCAGTGCAGTTCTCAGCGGCTTGACTCCAGAGCGACTGGCGGCGGCATCGGTGGCCGCCAAGGATTGGGTGACAAGCCAGCACTCGGATGAGCACATTCTGTCGATTCTTACGGACGTGTATGGCAGCGTCAGCCGATGAATGCCGGTCTCGTACGGTTCTCTCGGCAGACTCTCGTCGGTGGGATTTCGACGGGACTCGTGTACTTGCGAAGTGTGGGAGTTATGCCTCTGCTGACCCGTTCCTTTGGACCTGAAGGCTTTGGGGTTTGGGTGCAGTTGTTTGTCGGAGCCGAGTTGCTTGCCGGTATCGCTGGACTTGGGTTGAATTTTGCCCTCTTACGTTTCGTACCCATCCGCAAGGATCCCAACGAATCTGTAGTGGATCTATTGTCTGCTCTTCTTCTGTGTGCTCTTGCGAGCTTGGGTCTGATGGGGCTGGGCGTGCTGTCAGGGCCCTGACTGGCGGAGACCTTTCTGGGAGGCATAGAGCAGGTGCGCGTGGTTCGGATCGCTCTTCTCCTCATTCCGGTATCTGGCTTATTGAATCTTGTCCTCAGTTACCTGCGTGCCGCTCGGGCAACAACCTCCTATGCCTGGCTCGTAGCAGGGGAGACCTGTGGCTGGCTCGCAGTGGCAGCAACCTTGTTGGTGCTGGAGGGCGACCTTGAGTTGATGATCCTGGGTCTTCTCACGATTCGTTCTCTCATCCTGGCAGTTGGCGTTGGCCTGGTGCTATCCCGTTCTCGGATATGGAGCCCCCGCCTTTCCTCACTTGGTCCCTATCTTCGCTATGGCCTGCCGTTGCTGCCTCTGGGTGTGTTGAACTGGGTGATCAATGCGAGTGACCGCTTTTTTTTGTCCTATTTCTGTGAACCCGAGGTCGTGGGCATTTACGCCGTGAGTTATGGTATTGGCAGTATTGTCGGTCTGGCCTACGCCCCCGTGTTTTTCGTGCTCCTGCCTGCCACCGCTGCGGCCTGGAGTGGCGGCCGGTCGGAAGAGGTCGATGAGTATCTTCGTTTTGCGCAGAAGTACCCTTTTCTGGTCGCTGTTCCCGTCGTCCTTCTGCTTACGGGATACGCCGAGGCAACCATCGGCTTACTTGCGACGAAAAGTTTTGCGGCGACGCCGATGCTGATCGGCTGCGTGGCGATGGCAATTGCCATCATGAATGTCGGCGCGATCGCTCAGACGGTGTTGAATCTGGATGGTCGCAGCGGCAGGATTCTGCTCACGTCGGTGGGGACGGCGTCGTTCAACATCGCAGCCAATGCTCTGGCGGTCCCCTACTACGGGGCCATGGGCGCGGCTGTCACGACGCTCATGACATATACACTGCAAGCGTTGGTGACACACCTTCTGTCACGTTCGGTCCTGCCCTTTCCCTGGGCGTGGCGGTTGATGCTGAAGGCCCTGTTGTCAGCGCTGCCACTGGCTCTCTGTCTGACACTTTCAAACAACGCGGCAGTTCCGCAGCCGTTGCTGGCGATCGGTGGGTGTGCAGCATATGCAGGCTTATTGTTCGCCTCGGGCGTCTTTGAACCACGTGAGTGGCGCCTGGTCCTGGCGGTGATCAACCTCGGAAAGGGCCGGCCATGACAACAACGGAACATGGCCTGCTGCACAGTTTTTTCGACCACTCCGTGCCTCGATGCTACCCTCATGTCTGTCAGGCTCTGATGAGCCATACGAAGGTGGGCGAAGTGACGTTGGAGCTCGGTTGTGGTGGGAAGCAGTATGGCGCGTTCGTTCAGGGCCGTTATTTCGGCCTTGATCTGCAGGCAGATTTATACGGTGGTGCGGGGCCAGAAGTGATTGGTGATGCCACCGCGTTGCCATTGGCGGACGAGTCAGTTGATACAGTCTTTGTAGTTGCCGCCCTTCTCGATATCGAGGAGTGGCAGAAAGTCCTCGCTGAGGGCGCTCGCGTGCTGCGAGGGGGAGGCAGATTCTTCGTATTCGATTACAAAGGGAGTGTTGCCCGGCGCCTCGGTTCGCCCAACCAGTTTACTGCGTCGATGCTCGTGCGTGGCATGGAGTCCTCCAGCCTCGTTGGCAGACACCACACCGAGTTTCTGCCGGTTCACTTCATCGGCCCTCTGCGCAGCCCCTGGGTGCGTCGCCTTGCAGCCCCTTTTATCCACCGGATGAGCAACTGGCTCGTCATCTCCGGGGCGAAGGTGTGATGATCTTGTGTGGCATCTACGGACCCACGTCTTCAATCCGCCTTGTGGAAAATTCACCCTCGCGGGCGAAGCAAGAACTCGCGGTTCCTTGACATATTTGAGACCCGATCCCATGATCGTATAGCGCTCCGCGAACGACCGCTTCTTCCCTCTGTTGCCCCTCGCACTGACCCGACACTCCGGTGATCTTCTAACAGATGTGTGGCATCTACGGCATGGTCCTCCACGAGGGCTGCCAGGTCCGTGAGGAATTGCTCCATGCTGCCGTCGGTGCCCTGCACCACAGGGGGCCGGATGGGAGCGGCATCTACGTTTCTTCCTGCAAGCGTGTCGGACTGGCCCACACGCGCCTGGCCATCATTGATCTGGCCGATGGGCACCAGCCGATGGCCACGGCCGATGATCGTCTGCATCTGGCCTATAACGGTGAAATCTACAATCACAGACAGTTGCGTGATGAGTTGGAGGCTGACGGCGTCCAGTTCCGAAGCCACTGCGACACCGAGGCTCTTCTCCACCTGTACGACCGCCATCGGGATGCTTGTCTTCAGCGCCTGGAGGGCATGTTCGCCTTTGCTGTCTGGGATGAGCGGGAGAGGACCTTCTTCGCCGCCCGGGACCGTCTGGGTCAGAAGCCGCTGTTCTATCTGGAGCGGCCGGAAGGACTCTATTTCAGCAGCGAAATCTGGCCACTGCTCAACACACCGGGCTACGATCCGGCGATCGATGTCGAGGCTCTTCAGCAGTACTTCAACTACTATCTGCCCATGGCGCCCCTGACCATGCTGGAAGGCATCCGCAAGCTCCCGCCGGCCTGTGCCATTCACCTGGATGGTGGCACGGTGCGCATCGAACAGTACTGGCGGCCCGACTACAGACAGAAACGGCAGGAATCTGAGGCGGTTCTGGTGGAAGAGTGCCGGGATCTCCTGGAGGCTGCCGTCAGCAAGCGTCTCATGAGCGATGTGCCCCTGGGATCGATGCTCTCTGGTGGGCTCGACTCCTCAGCGGTATCCGCGATCGCCTGTAAGACCAGTGCCAGTCGTCTGCGTACGTTCTCCGCCTTTTATCGCGATGCGAGTGGGCGGGATATCGATTGGGACTACGCCCAACTCGTGGCTCAGCACCTGGATACGGAGCATACCAATCTGCTCTATGATGAGGGCGATCTGTTCAAACTGCTGCCTGCTGTCTGTCGTCACTTCGGCGAACCCTACGGGAGTTTCAACGGCACCATTTCGTTAGCCATCAGCAAACTGATGCGGGAGCAGGTCACCGTCGTTCTTAGCGGCAACGGGGGTGATGAGGTATTTGCCGGCTACAACACCTATCGACAGGCGGCCCGCTTGGACCGGAGCGGCATGCGGGCCCTGCTCAATATCGTTCCAGGCGGTCCCTTCAAGTGGCTCTATGCGAGGGGCTCCGGATCGCTGCCACCCTCCGGAAACTGGTGGCAAGGCACGTATCTGCTGTCGCGCGACCATCGCTTCGGCCAGAATATCGCCCATAGTGAAGGCTACCTGCGGGACTGCCTGTTCACCCCGGAGGCGACGCGGCGGATGCCTCCGGTCGAAGACGCGCTGGCCTGCGTCTTTGACTCCGCCGCTGCGGACACGGTGCTGGATCGCTGGACCTACGGAGACCTCATGGGGCGCATGCAGGAGAACATGGTCAACCGCCCCGACGCCACTGGCATGGCTGCATCCCTCGAAATCCGCGCTCCACTGCTCGATCATGATCTCGTCGAGTTCGCCGCCGCTCTGCCCGCGGATCTGCGCCTGCGGGGTGGCCGCATCGGCAAGCACCTGCTGCGCGAGGCCGTGCGCCCCATGCTGCCCCCTGAGCTTTTCAGCAGACCCAAACAGGGCTTCAGCGGCGTTACCTACGAACAGTTGATCGGCGGGGCCCGGGGTCCGTGGCGGCATCTATTTGAGCAAGCTCTGTTCGACACGGCGGCGCCACTTTCGGCAGACTTGCTGCAAAAGGAAGGCATAGCCGACCTTTGGGGTATGTTGCAGAACGGCCCGGTGTCCTCGCCGCAGACGACGCGTTGCTTTCAGTTTATCTGGATGATCGTGTCCCTTCGGATCTGGGAGAACCAGGTCGCGAGCCGAGGATCGTGACCACCACCACCTGGTCTTGCCGCAGGACAGCGGCGGGCCACGCCAACGGGGAGCCACAACTCACCATATGAAGAGGCACTGGCTGGACCATCTGGGCGACCCCTACACCGGGGTGTGCCTCGAAGTCGGGGACGTTTTCTGTGAAGCCGATGGCCACATCATGGATGGCCTGCTGCGCGGTGCAGAGGGCCGGCTGTATCCGATCATCCGGGGTGTGCCCATCTTTGTGGAAAATGTCGGCGAGTTGTACGCAGGTTGGGTTCACGAGCATCGTGAGGCGATTGGTGACGTGCCGCGACAGTGGATGGATGGCAGTTATGAGCCCGGCACCAGGAAGGTCCAGGACAGCTTCGGCTACGAGTGGAGTCGATATCATCGCGTCCTGCCTGACTACGATCAGAACTACGTCCATCAGACCGGGATTGACGATGATTTCTACGCCGGCAAGACCATCATGGATGCCGGCTGTGGCTATGGCCGCCACGTCAGTTATCTGGCGGGTCTGCAAGAGACGACCGTGGTGGGAGTGGACCTTTCCGAGGCGATTTTCATCGCCTTCGAGAAGCTCAGCGGCAGGGACAATGTCATCCTCGCCCAGGGCAATCTCTACCAACCACCGGTACAGCGGCGGCACTTTGATTTCGTCTACTCCTGGGGCGTGTTACACCACACGCCCAGTGTCGAGGCGGGTTTCACCTCGATCCTCGACGCCGTGAAGCCGGGGGCACAGATCAGCTTTGGCGCCTACCGGAAATGGAGTGTTACAGGGACCGCCTTCCAGCACGCCCTGCGCTCTGTGACCTGCCGTCTGCCAAAAGACCTTCTGTACAATGTGTGTTATGCCGCCGTGCCCTTGAACTGGCTGTACAACGCGATCTTGCGACACATCCCTGGTCTCAGAGAATTGCTGCGCGTGTTCATCAAACCTTCTCCGGACTGGCGCATCTGTCACACCGACACCTTTGACTGGTGGCACCCGTACTACAACCACTATCACACGCTCGAGGAACTGCGCGACATGGTATCCCGAGCGGGTCTGCAGTTGGCTGCGGATGATGGTCCCTACAATTCCGTAAGAGCTGTCGTGCCCGGCCCGCAGGCATGAATCAGCTTCCCTGGCTCGTCCGCATGGTCCGGGCCCTGCCACAACTAGCGCGTCATGGTGCCACCATCTTGTGTGGTCGCCGCCTCTTCGAGCAGTGCATGGCCTTTCAGAGCGGCCAACTGGAGGGGGCAACCGTGGTTCTCAGTTTCGACTGCGATTTCCCGGTGGACGTGGAAAAGTTGCCCCAGTTGGCCCAGGACCTGAAGGCACGTGGCTTGCGCGGCAGCTTCGCCGTTGTTGGACAGTGGGTGGAAAGGTGGCCAGACGAGCACCGCGCCCTGGTTGAC
>CALFPI010000353.1 GCA_937919035.1 uncultured Gemmatimonadaceae bacterium | reverse complement strand
CTCCAGAACCCAACTCTTGTCCACGTCGCTGTGGTCGTTCAACGTGCCCACCCAACTGGTTTTCAACTGCACCCCCTCGCTCTCCCAGGCAAACTGAATGCTCTTGGTGCTGTGCTCACCCCCTTCGAAGGCCATGTAATCGAGGAAGGTGCCATTGGCGTTCATCTCATAACCGAAGTAGGCGGTGATGTCGGCGGGGTTGGGTGTGACGAAGATCTCAACAGCATCTTCTTCCCAGACCGGACCGTCCTTGTCGGTGACCTCGGCATGCAGGTAGGGATCCACACACTCATACAACAGGTAGAGCGCCTTGTCGTCGTACAACATTCGTGCCACCGTAGATTGTGGCGTCTCTCTGGTGACATCATTCCAGGGGAAGATGAAGGGGATTTTCGTGGCTTTTTTCCAGGCGTCATCGTTTCCCTGGCCGTCGACGACGATGGCTGAGGCGGCACGGGCGATCACGGTCTCGGGGACCGTCGCCGGTTGTTCCTGCACGCGTTGCGCGCAGGCGGCGCCGCTGAACAACAGCGAGATGGACAACGTCAGTATTTTGCGCATGGGTCGGCTCCTGGATTCGAGAGAGGACGACCTCTAGATGGCGTCTCCGCCGCTCCCGGTCAAGAGCCGGCTCGCGACCCTATATTCAACTGTCCGCATACGCCCAGGGAGGGAGCATGACCGAGTCGCAGCAAGCACCACGAATTGTTGTTCTCAACGCCGGCCTCTCACCGACCGGATTGACCCAGATCCTGACGCAGGAAGCCCTCGACCGGATCGGCCATCACGGCGGCGCCGGCGAGCACCTCGACGTACAGATTGATCGTGTCCTGCCGTATGGTGAGCCGGGCTCCGATGGCGCTGAACGTATCCGCGACGGGCTGAACCGTGCCGAGGGCATCATCATCTGCTTTCCGGTGTACAACTTCAACATGAACGCCACATTGAAATCCGTGCTTGAGCACTGCGGTCCGGCGATGACAGGCAAGGTGGTCGGTATCATGGCCACGGCGGGCGGGCGCTTTGGCTACATGAGCGTTCTGTCCCTCGTGCAAAGCCTGATGTTTGACTTGCGCGCCTGGGTCGTGCCGCGTCAGGTCTACGCCGTAAGCGAGGACTTCGCTGACAACCAGATCCTCAGCGAGGACATCCGCCATCGCGTCGATCAGCTGGCACAAGACACAACCGATATGGCACGCCGGCTGCGCTGAGGCATCATGTTCGTCTTTCTGTCAAAATTGTTGGCGCCGCTGGTGTATCCTCTCGGTCTGGCGGCCGTACTGTGGGCCATCGGGGGGGTGCTGTACCGCCGAGGACACCCGGGCACGGGGCAGCGGATCATGTTCGCCGGGATGGCAGTCGTGCTGTTTTTCAGCAATCCTTTCATCGGCGATGTACTTCTCGGCTCACTGGAAAACGACTATGTCCCGGCGCCGGTAGCCAGCTATCCGCAGGTGGAGGCCATCGTCGTACTCGGTGGCGTGACCTCCCCACCACGTCCGCCACAACTGGAGGTCGAGGTAGGGGATGCCTTCGATCGCATGTTGCATGGTATGCGTCTGCTGCGGGCCGGTCGTGCCCCGATCCTGGTGCTGACGGGTGGTGTGATCAAGTATCTCAGTGGCTCAGAGATGACCGAAGCGGACCGCATGGCACAGCTGGCCGTCGAGTACGGCGTGCCCGTCGGCCAGTTGCTGCTGGAGGATGCGTCCCGCAACACCTACGAGAACGGCCTGTTCACTGCCCGGTTGTTGCGCGCACGGGGCTGGCACCGCGTGTTGCTGGTGACCTCCGCCTCGCACATGCGCCGCGGTATGGGGGTCTTTGTTGGCCAGGGCCTCGATGTGATTGCGGCGCCCACGGATTTCACCGTCGTCGACAAGCCCTTTTCGCCCATGCGGCTGCTGCCCGACGTCGAGGCCCTGCGAGCCTCCACCCGGGCCATCAAGGAGTATGTCGGGTTGATCGTGTACTGGTCGCGGGGATATATCTAGGGCGTGATATCCTGCAGCTCCATGTCCTGTCCCTGGGAAAAACCATGGGCCAGTTCATCACAGCGTTCGTTGTCGGGGTTGCCGGCATGACCCTTGGTGTAGCGCCACTCAACGGCGCGGCTGTTCAAGGTGTCGAGTTCGCGCCACAGATCCTGATTGAGCACCGGTTTCTTGGCCGCCGTCAGCCACCCACGACGCTTCCAGTTGTGGATCCACTCCGTGATCCCCTTGCGCAGATACTCGCTGTCGGTAATCATGACAATCGGCCCGTCGTAGCCGTCGGCAGCGGCCGCTTTCAGTCCCTCCATGGCGGAGAGGATCTCCATGCGGTTGTTCGTGGTCTCGGCGACAGGGCCGCCGAGCTCACGGATCCGTCCACCCGGGTAGTGCATGCGCGTCGCCCAGCCACCGGGGCCGGGGTTTCCGGAGCAGGCGCCGTCACTGAAGATCGTCAGGGGCTGTGGTTGAAACAGATCATCTTGCGCAGAAGTCACAAGGGTCTCGCAGTCGGGAAGATTGGTGCTGTGTTGGGGGAGAATTACATTATAAGGTTTGGAGGAATCCCGTCAAAGAAGCCGCAATGAACGAAACAACAAACAAAGACACGACAGCTGCTGCGGGACTCGACCTCGTTGTCATCGGCGGTGGCCCCGGGGGCTATTCGGCGGCAATTCGCGCTGCGCAGCTGGGCATGCGTGTCGCACTTGTCGAGGCTGAGAAGAACCTGGGGGGCGTCTGCCTCAACTGGGGGTGCATTCCAACAAAGGCCCTGCTGCGCCAGGCGGAGGTCTTGCGATTGTTGCAGCGCGCCGCCGACTTTGGTCTGCGCGTAGATGGTGAAGTGGGCTACGACTGGAAGGCGGTGATCGCGCGCAGCCGGGACGTGGCGGCGGAACTGGCCGCCGGTGTTGCCGGCCTCATGAAGAAGAATCGGATCACGGTGGTGCACGGCCGTGGACGCCTGACACCCTCGCGGACCGTCGAAGTAACCCCCGGCGATGGCAAGGCTCGACAGACGTTGCGCGCAACATACGTGCTGCTTGCCACCGGCGGACGGCCGCGATCCCTGCCTGGCATCGAGATCGACGGCGAGTGGGTTATCAGCAGCCGCGAAGCGATGACTCTGACGCGGCGGCCGCAGAGCCTGGCCATCATCGGCGCCGGCGCGATCGGCGTGGAGTTCGCATCGTTCTACCGAGCCTTCGGCACCAGCGTCACTCTGCTGGAAGCAGAGGATCAGGTGCTGCCGCGCGAAGACCCTGAGGTTGTGCAGGTGCTGCAGGCGGCGTTGCAGCGGGACGGCATTGAGGTGCACACCGGGGTAAAGGTCACCGGTGTCAACGTCACAGCTGCCCGCAAGCTCGTCACTGTCGCCTATGGCGGCACGGATGGTGAGGCTGGCGGTAAGGCCGATGGCGGGGCTGAGTTGGAGGCGGAGCGGGTGCTGATGGCCGTTGGCGTCACAGGCAACACCGAAGATCTCGGTCTGGGAGCTCTCGGTCTGCAGGCTGAGCGAGGTCGCCTGCCCGTGGATGACCGCTACCAGACCAGGGTGAAAGACATCTACGCCATCGGCGATCTGACGGGGCCGCCGCAACTGGCGCACGCCGCTGCAGCCGAGGGTGTCGCCGCTGTTGAGTTCATGGCCGGTCGGCGCACGCGCCCGGTGGACGTTGGTAACATTCCCAGCTGTACCTACAGCCATCCGCAAGTCGCCAGCGTCGGTTTGACGGAGGCCGCCGCCCGGGCCCAGGGTCTGGACGTCAAAGTGGGTCGGTTCCCTATGGCTGCCAGCGGTCGGGCCCGCGCCTCCGGCGACGCAGAGGGTCTGATCAAGCTCGTTTTCGGCGCTCGCTACGGCGACATTCTGGGTGCCGCCATCGTCGGTCCGGAAGCGACCGAACTGATCGCTGAAGTCGGCCTGGCCATCACCCTGGAGGCCACGTGGGAAGAGCTGGCACACACGGTGCATGCCCATCCGACGCTGTCCGAGGGAGTTATGGAGGCAGCGGCGGCAGCCTTTGGTGAGGCGATCAACATCTGAAGGTATTCCCGGCACGAGTTCCAGCACACAGCATTCATCACCAGTGGGAGTGACATGCAGCACATTGAGCAGTATCTGGCAGATCTGAAAGCAACCCTCGACGCCCTCGATCCGGCGCAGATCAAGGCCGCCCGGGACATGGTCGCCGCCGTCCGTGAACGCGGCGGCCAGTTGATTCTGTGTGGCAATGGCGGCAGCGCTGCCACGGCCAGCCATCTGGCCAACGATCTCGGCAAGGGTGCAAGCTACGGCCGGCAGGGGCCGCGTTTCCGCGTGCTGGCGTTGACGGACAATGTGCCCTGGATAACAGCGTTGGCCAACGATGTCAGCTACGATGTCATCTTCTCCGAGCAGTTGCGCAACCTAGGGCAGGCGGGGGATGTGCTGTTGGCGATCTCCGGTTCAGGTAACAGCCGCAACATCCTCGAAGCTGTTCGTGTCGCCAAAGAGATCGGCATGGAGGTCATTGGCTGGACCGGTTTTGGCGGAGGCCAACTCGCCGGAGCTGCCGATCTGGCGATCATCGCCGACAGTCACCACATGGGCCGGGTGGAGGACGTTCACACGATCCTGATGCACCTGATCTGCTACTACTTCATGGAAGAGGACGGTACCGCGTGACACCTGTAGATGACAGTATCAAGCGCCCACAGCCCCCGCCCCTCGATCAGCTTTTGCCGGCAGAGCCCCTGTTGCTCATGACCGCCGGACCGGTACCCGTTCCAGCCGAAGTGGCTCGGGCAGGGAGCCTGGTGATCAACCATGTGGGTGAGACGATGGCCATGGTCGTACGACACATCCGTGAGATGGCCCGTTACGTGTTCCAGACGGCGGATGCCAAAATCTACGGCGTATCGGGACCGGCATCGGCGGCGATGGAGATGGCCATGACCAACCTGCTGTGGCCTGGCCGGCGTGTACTTGTGTTGCGCAACGGCCTGTTCAGTGGCCGTTTCGCTGAGATGGCAGAAGGTGTGGGGGCCGACGTCACAATCCTGCAGGACCCCTCGGGTGGGCCCGTCACGGCACCCCAGGTTGCCGAGGCGCTGAAGACGGCCAGCTACGACGTCGTCACCATGGTTCAGGGCGAAACCTCCTGCGGTGTATACACCCGCGATCTGGATGAGATCGTTGCACTCTCGCGCTCCCACGGGGCACTGACGGTGGTTGATGCGGTATGCACCCTCAGCACCATGCCGCTGAAGAAGGACGAATGGGGCATCGATGTTGTTGTCACGGGTAGCCAGAAGGGGCTGTCATCTCTGCCCGGTGTGTCGCTCATCTCATTCTCCGATCGAGCCTGGGAAGTGGCCGCGCAACGGTCCGCTCCCAGACCTCACTGGTGCCTCGACGTCCTGCGCGCCGAAAGATTCTGGGGTGAGAGCAAGTACCACTATACCGCCCCCGTGCCGGCGCTGCTGGCCCTGCACGAAGCTTTGCGCCTCATCATCGAAGAGACCCTGGAACGGCGCTTCCTGCGTCACCTGCACAGCTCACTGTCCCTGCAGAAGGGGGTGGAGGCAATGGGGCTGAAACTCTATACCCCACCTTTGACACGGCTGAACTCGGTCCTGGCTATTGAGATCCCCGAGGGCGTCGATGACGCCGTCGCTCGCAAATACATGACGGACCGCTTCAAGGTGCTGATTGCGGATGCCTTCGGCATCAATGCGGTACGAATCGGCCAGATGGGGGAGCAGTGCCGGGCACCAAACCTGTTTCGCACGCTCCATGCCCTGGGAGTGGCCTTTTCTCGCCAGGGGCTCGCACTGGACTCCAGCGCCGGCATGGCGGCGATGGAACAACACCTGGCGGAGTTCGCCGAAGATGTGCTGTAACCCACACCGCAGGAGAGCAAGATGACCAACCTGGAGTTCCCAACATATACGAAGATCGGCCTGCGGCCCCTGATCAACTGCCGCGGTACATACACCATCGTCGGTGGCTCCGTGGTGCTACCCGAGGTCCGTGCTGCCCTGGTCGAAGCTTCCAGGCAATACATCCATCTCGATGAGCTGTCGGCGGCGGTGGGCGCCCGCATTGCCGAATTGATGCAGTGCGAGTGGGGTCTGATCACCAACGGTTGTGCTGCCGCTCTGTGCCAGGTCACGGCTGCGTGTGTGGCGGGTACCGACCCGGAGAAGATGATCCGCCTGCCGGATACGACGGGTATGAAGGATGAGGTCATCGTCCAGAAAGCTCACCGTCACACCTACGATCACGCCGTGCGTATGGTCGGTGTCCGTCTGATCGAAGTCGAGACCCTTGCCGAACTCGAACAGGCGATCAACGAGCGCACGGCCATGCTGCTGATGTTCGGTGATGCCGCCGATCGGGGTGAGATCTCTATCGCGCAGATGGCTGCCGTGGGCAACAGTCACGGCATCGCCTCCTTTATTGACGCCGCCGCCGAACGTCCGGATGTGCCGAATCGCTACCTCGCCGAGGGTGTCAGTGCCGTCGGCTACAGCGGCGGCAAATGTCTGCGGGGGCCGCAATCGTCAGGGCTCGTTCTCGGTCGCAAGGATCTATTGCAGGCGGCTTTCCTCAATGGCGCCCCTCACCATGCCCTTGGCCGGCCAATGAAGGCCAGCAAGGAAGAGGTCATGGGTCTGTTGGCTGCCGTTGAGATGTGGGTTCGTCGTGACCATGACGCCGAGTGGCGGGAGTGGGAACGCCGCATGCAGTTCGTTAGCGATGCCGTAGCCGATCTCGCTTCGGTGACGCTGCAGATCCATCAACCCGGGCGCTCCAATGTCACGCCCATCCTTGGCATCGAGTGGGATGCTGAAACACTCGGGATCGATGGCGCCGGCGTCGCTGCCGCCCTGTCGCAGGGGGAGCCCCGCATTGAAGTGTTCCATGGCGCCAGCAGTGTCACCGTCAATCCATACATGATGGAAGAGGGTGAGGAGCAGATCGTGGCGCCGCGGCTGCGCACGATCCTCACCGGTCACGCGTAAGAACGGGATGGTACAGATGAGCTTGAGTGGAGACTGGAAGCTGGAGTTGGATTTCCTGCTGGGCGCCGCATCTCACACGCTGCACCTGGAGCAGAGCGGAGCTGATGTTGTTGGCCGTTTTCGCACACAGTACGGAGATCAGGAGATCAGGGGCACAGTGAGCGACGATGGCTCCGTGCTCCTGCGCAGTTCGGTACACTACCAGGCGTGTGGCGCTCCCTACATCTTTCGCGGCCAGCTTGCCAAAGAGCAGATGGCCGGTGAGCTCAGCCTGGGCGAATTCTGGACCGCTCGCTGGCAGGCACGGCGCCAGCCAGGACCCGCCTGATGTCTGTCGTTCAGGAGGGCAGTCCCGCTTGCGCCGAGAGGTAGGCGGTGATGGCGGCGTCGTAGCGTGACGTCAGGCGGTAGACTTCGATGGCCAGACGCATGCCATACGCCGGGTCGATGTGTCCACCATCGGAGCGCAGGCGCTCGATGGTTTCAGGATATTGCGCAGGTGAACTGACGACGTAGATCGAACGGTGATTCTTGGCGGCAGAGCGCAGCATCGTGGGGCCGCCGATATCGATATTCTCCACCGCCTCTGCGAGGCTGCAGCCGGGCTTGGAAATGGCGGCCTCGAAGGGGTACAGATTCACACAGACCAACTCGAAAGGGGCGATGCCGTGTCGTTGCAGGGCCGCCATGTGCTCGGCGTTGCTGCGCACGCCGAGCAGGCCACCGTGGATCTTGGGATGCAGGGTTTTCACCCGACCATCCATGATCTCCGGAAAACCTGTCACCTCCGCCACGTCTGTTACGGCCAGGCCGGCATCACGCATGGCCCGTCCCGTACCGCCTGTACTGACCAGCTCCACACCCAGTTCCTGCAGTCCACCGGCAAACTCGATCAGGCCGCCGCGGTCCGACGTGCTGATGAGCGCTCGCTGCAATTTCACCGACCCTGCATCCATCTGCCATCCTCCCGGTTTGCGGACGAACAACGATTCTGCGAAAGAGCGTAGCCAATGCTCCCAATGCCGGCAACCACATGACCGATCTCTGCCAGATCAGGGCAACCGATATCGACGCCGGTGCCCGCCAGGTCGTGCAGCGTTTGCTTGACGCCGGGCATTACGCTGTGCTCGCCGGAGGCTGTGTTCGCGATCTTCTGCTGGGCCGTGAACCCGGCGACTGGGATATCGCCACCGATGCTGAGGCAGCGCAGGTCATGTCCCTGTTCGATCGTACCGTCGCAGTTGGAGAGCGCTTTGGCATCGTTTCCGTGCTGCTCGGCGGCAACTCCTACGAAGTCGCCCGCTTTCGACAGGAGGGCCCCTACTCCGACGGTCGCCACCCCGATTACGTGCAGGCTGCCGAGCCACAGCAGGATGCCGAACGCCGTGACTTCACTATCAATGGCATGTTCTACGACCCCTCCGGCGATGAGCTCATCGATTACGTCGGTGGCCAGCAAGACCTTGTGAACGGTCTGATTCGCGCCATCGGCGATCCGGCGGCGCGCTTTGCCGAGGATGGCCTGCGGACGTTGCGCGCTGTGCGCTTCGCCACGCGACTGGGCTTTCGCCTGGAGGCCAACACCTGGGCCCAACTGATGCAGGCGGCGCCGATGATTGAACAGATCAGCGCGGAGCGCATTCGGGATGAATTGACGCGGATCTGGACAGAAGGCGGGGCCCGATGTGGGCTTGAGCTGCTGTTCGATGCGGGCTTGCTGGCGTACGTGCTGCCGGAGGTGGCTGCCATGAAAGGTGTGCCACAGCCCGTCGAGTATCACCCGGAGGGAGATGTCTGGGAGCACGTCCTGATGATGATGGAAGCAGTCGACGCCCTGGACGATCCAAGTCCCACCCTGGCATGGGGTGTGTTGCTGCACGACATCGGCAAACCGGCAACGTTCTCCGAAAGCGATCGAATTCGCT
>CALFPI010000352.1 GCA_937919035.1 uncultured Gemmatimonadaceae bacterium | reverse complement strand
GAGGGCACTGCCGGTGTCACCTCCTTCCACGAAGAGACCTATCCCGAGGGGCGGCACCACGTTCTCGCGCGCCAACTGGCCATGGCAGAAGTCAATGCCGCCGTAGACGGCTTCCTCGAGGCGGGTTGCAGCGACGTGCTCATCATCGACGGTCATGGCCCGGGTGGACTCTGGTTTGAGCACATGCACCCTGAAGCCAAAATGCTTCATGGGCGTCCGACGGCACCACGTTCGGTGCGTGATGCGGTCCTGCAGGACTACGACGTGACCGTCATCATCGGCCAGCATGCCATGAGCGGCGTCGCCACGGGCAACCTGAACCATACGCAGAGCAGTCGCTCCATCTACTCCCTGACCCTCAACGACAGGCCCATCGGTGAAATCGCCCAATGGACGCTGTATCACGGTGCCGTCGGCATGCCGCTGATCTATCTCACGGGTGAAGTGGATGCCTGCACCGAAGCCGAGGCCCTCGTGCCCGGTGTCACAACGGTGGCGGTGAAACGCGGGCTGTCACGCGAGTCGGCCGTGTCGGTGTCAAAGGAGAAGGCCAGGTCCATGATACGCGCCGGGGCGATCCGGGCCGTGGAGCAGCATCGCACCCGCCCTGTGGCGCCCCTGGTCTGGGACGGCCCTTTTGTGCTGGTGAAGCGTTACTTCCACACCCACGAGGCTGACCGCTACGATGGGGTCGCAAACGCCGAGCGCCTTGACGGTCAGACGGTGCGTATCACCGGCGACGACATCCGTCAGGTGTTGTATGCCTGACACAAGAGCGGCGCACCCTCCGGGGGGCTGCTCGGATCAGGAGAAGGAGCGCGCGAACAGATCCTTGATGGCCGCTCGTGCATTGTCCGTCAGCGTCCGACTGCCGGTTCCCGTAAAGTGCTGATGGCTGATGCGGGGTCCGTCATCATTGGCCAATTCGAGCCATTCCATGCCGACCCACTTGAGCCACACTTCCCGCACCTGGTCATAGACGTACAGCGGCTTGTTGCACAGCTTGGCGAACTCCGCCCCCCAGCCTGTACCACCCTTTACCGTACGATCCTCGAGAACCTCGCCGATCACGTAGATCTCCTGGCCCTCGTTGATCTGATACCAGATCGTCTGCAGGACCTTACGGAACATCGGCCCCTGGCTGTAGCGACGATTCATCAGCTTCGATACATACTCGAGGCTGATGTCGCCGTTCTCGAGTTCCTCATGATTGAGGATTCGCAGGCCACGCTGCCGGACGTTGCTGTGGCCCTCAAAGGAGAAGTTTACCTCGTCGACACCCGCGTGCTCGGCGTTCATGCCAAATTCGGCTTCAGCGCCCGGCGCGCCGCCGCTGTAGAGGATACAGTTTTCTGGATTCATTTGGGTCCTCTCGTCTGCAATGGATCGATGGGCCGGAATATCGACACACCGACGGAGCTTGTCGAGCGCTTCAGCCGAATCTTAGCGCAGCATAGCCAGGCGCACTACGGAACGGCGCCCCCCGACCTGCAGCCGCGCAAAGTAGATGCCGCTGGCGACGGCCGTACCCGATGCGTCGGTCCCGTCCCAGTGCATGTAGTGGGCACCGGCAGCCAAAGTCCCCCCCGAAAGCATACGGACCCGTTGCCCCGTAGCAGCAAAGATCACCAACTGCACCATCGATGGTTGCACCACACCAAAGCTGATGATGGTTTCCGCGTTGAACGGATTGGGATAGGCGCGCAGGTCAGCAGCGGCAGATTCAGGGGCGCTGTCACGGACAGCCGTCGGCGGATCGAAAGCGACCGGGATCTGGTCGCCGTTGAGTGACACCATCAACAGGGAGAAGCCCGGCAGGGCGGCTCCCTCAGAAATGATCTCGAACAACGTACCCTGTCCCTGCGTGACGCTGCCGCTGGCAAAGGACACCCGCAGCGTATCGGCCACCACGTTTGACAGAAGAAAAAAGCCTCGGAGCAGATCACTGCCCCGCACATCGACAATACGAGTGCTTGCGGAAGTGAAGGACAGGTCCACGTCGCCCGCAAGCAGATCGGTTGCATCATCGATGCGGACTGCCGTCACCACCCTTCCGTCATCCTGCACCTGTGGCGGCGCCAGGCTCACATGACGCACGCCTATTGCTGCATCCTGCGCCACCACAGCACAAGGCAGCAGCAACACCAGCAGCACAAAGACAGTGTATTGGGGTGCAGACATGTATCCTCTATAGTATCGGTGTGCTCAACAATAACGACTCAACCCCGGGTGAGGGAGTGAACATGGCAAAGCGCTCCGTGTCCAGGCGCAGTGACACACCCGCCAAGGGCAATCCGAAAGCGGCCAAGGGCGGTAGCAAGCCCCATGAGAGCGGCGCCAAGCCCCACAAGAGTGGCAGCAAGCAAGGTGCAAGGATCGGCAAGCGCCGTTCCGGGCCCGACGCCAGGAGAGCCGCCAAATCCACCAACAGACCCACCAACAGATCAGAGAAGCAAGCCGACAGGCCTGGCGGGCCGGACAGGCCCAGGGCGCTGACTTGGGTTGCCGCCTCTCTGCCAGGCCTTGAAGACCTGCTCAGCATGGAGTTGGAGCGGCGCTTCAGGGCACAGGTGTCGTTCCTCGACCACGCCAGGACCAGTGAGTGCCATTTTCGTTTCACCGGTACCACAGAAGAGCTTCTCGCGCTCCGCCTCTGTCACACCTTGCACCAGAGGCGGGATTTCGACGTCCTGCGACCCCGCACGCTGCTGTCTCCGGAGCACCTCAATGCCCTCGCCCGGGATCTTGTGGCCGTCATGGCGCTCCGCC